>JANOCZ010000383.1:0-7927 GCA_031412455.1 Hyphomicrobium sp.
GTTTTGTACATGAAGGGCACGCGCCAGTTTCCACAATGCGGGTTTTCTGCCACGGCGGTCAAAATTCTCGAGCACCTCGGCGTTCCATTCAAAGACGTGAACGTGCTCGACGACGCTTCTGTGCGCGACGGAATTAAAACGTTCTCAAACTGGCCGACGATTCCGCAGCTCTATGTCAAAGGCGAGTTCGTCGGCGGCTGCGATATCATGAAGGAAATGTATACCGCCGGCGAACTGCACGATCTCATTTGCACTAAGGGCATCCCGCACGCGCATCATCACGGCTAAGTCCCGTCTCGCGCGTGGCACGGGGAGAATTAGTGGTGACGGCTCGATCTCGCAGGGGAGACATATGCGCTTGGGAGGCCGCCGTTTCTTCTTGAGCCTCACAATCTTGGCGGCGAGCGTTTGCCTCGCGCTCGGGATTACGCTGCCAATTTTAAAGCTCACGCGGTTTGCTTTCTGGGAAACCGAGCACTCGTTGCTGTCAACCGTCAGTGTGTTGCTGCGCGATGGCCAGACTTTCCTCGGCGGGGTCGTTTTGCTGTTCTCGGTCCTCCTACCGATCACCAAACTTCTTTACCTGCTGCTCGTATCGACGCTGCCGCCCGCAGCAATCGTGCGTCAGCACCGGCGGCTGCGCGCGCTCGAGTGGCTCGGCAAATGGTCGATGCATGACGTGCTGGTGCTGGCGCTGACGATTTTCTTCGTCAAGAGCCAGGGCGTTTACGATGCCTCCAGCCTCAACGGCGTCTACTTCTTCACGGCTGCCGTCGTGCTCATGATCCTTTCCTATGCGTGGATCCGGACGGACGGTATGGCGGCGACGCCGGACCTCGTGCCGGTGTTGCCGCAGCCCGATCTTGGACCGGCCGAGGCCGGCTTTTTTTCCAGCATTCGCAATTTCGCGCTCAGCTTTCTTATCATCCTCGCGACCGTCTTTTTTGCTCTCGGCATCATCTTGCCGACGATCCGCTTCACGACGGTCTATGTGTGGACGAACGAGCACTCGATCCTGACGATCATCTACGCGCTGTTTGAGAACAACGAGTTGTTCCTGGGCGCCGTCGTGTTCGCGGTTTCGGTGTTCTTCCCGTTCCTGAAATTATTCTATCTGCTGACGTTGCTGACATCGCACGACATGCCGCTCGAGTTTCGTCAACGCTCGATCGCGACGATGGAATGGCTTGGGCGCTATTCGATGACCGACGTCATGGTGCTGGCGCTGATGATCTTCTATGTCAATTCATCAGGCTACACAGAAGCGCGCGTGCTGCCCGGCGTCTACTTCTTCGCCGCCAGCGCGCTGATGACGATGCTGGCTTACGGCTGGGCGAACGCCAGCCCGCCCGTCAAACGCCGGCGACCTGTCAGCGGCGGTCCAGCGTTTTCGATTGCCGGCCCGGCGAAAAACAAAAAGGCCGCCTGACCGGCAGCCTTTTTCAATCTCAATGATGCTGACCTGCTTAGCGCGAGTAGAACTCGACCACGAGGTTCGGTTCCATCTGCACTGGATAGGGCACATCGGCCAGAGCCGGAATGCGTGTCAGGGATGCCGTCATCTTGTTGTGGTCGGCGTTGACGTAGTCGGGCACGTCGCGCTCGGCGCTCTTGATCGCTTCGAGAACGAGCGCCAAAGCCTTGGCCTTCTCCTTCACTTCGATCACGTCACCGACGCGGAGGCGATAGCTCGGCACCGTCACGCGCTTGCCGTTCACCGAGACGTGTCCGTGAGACACGAATTGGCGGGCAGCAAACACAGTCGGCACAAATTTGGCGCGGTAGACGAGCGCGTCGATGCGGCGCTCGAGCAGGCCAATCAGATGCTCGGAAGTCGAGCCCTTCATGCTGGATGCTTCGGCGTAGATCGTGCGGAACTGGCGCTCGGAGATCGAAGCGTAATAACCTTTTAGTTTCTGCTTGGCTTTGAGCTGCTGGCCGAAGTCGGATGTCTTGCCGACGCGGCGTTCGCCGTGCTGGCCTGGACGGCTTTCGCGGCGGTTGAGCGGGCTCTTAGGCCGGCCCCAGATGTTCTCGCCGAGACGGCGATCGATCTTGTGTTTGGCGCGGATGCGCTTCGTCATAGTCTAGCACTCCATGAGTTGCATCGGCGCGCTGGACTGCCCCGCGGCCGGCTTAGGAGCGCCCCCTCCTCTGCTTCCCTTCGGAAGCCGACAGGCATGGACCTTCAATAGTCCCGCCCCGGGTGCGCAAATGAAAAGCGGGCCCGAAGGCCCGCGTCTCTGCAGTTCTGATAGTCGTCCGGGCCAATGCCGTCAACCGGCTACCCCTCGTTACTTCTTGGCCGGTGCCGCCGGTGGTGTCGCAGCTGCGGCCGCGGCGGGTGCTGGAGCAGCTGCTGGGGCGGCAGGCTTCGGCGTGGTCGAGCCCGTCGTCCCGGTTGCAGCTGCCGGAGCGGCGGCTGCGGCGGTCGGGTCCGGCTTGGGGCTCGCCTCGACGTAAGTCTTGATCATTTCCGCGACCTTTTTGCCCTGTTCGGGTGAGCAGGTCTGGGCGGGCGGCGCTTTGCCCTCATCCACGACGACTTCCTTGTCGCCCTGTTTTTCGACGAGTTTAATCTTGCCGGTGAGCAGCATCACGGTCGTGAGGTGCAGCTGGCTAATGTAGACCATCTGCTGCGGCGTCCACTTTTTCTTGGCGGTCTCGCGGCGCATCAGAGCGCGGTGATTCTCGACCTGCTCTTCCTGCAGACTGCAGACCTGAGCGTGGGCCGAAAGCCGGCCAGCCTTGATCACCTCGCGGGCGACGTCGACCGGGACGATGACCTCTTCCCGTTTCTTCTTATCGATCTGAATAACGCTGCCGTCCGGTTTCGAAAACTGCTGCGGGGTCAGCGACCACGCGTAGTCCATGAACGACGAGACCGCCTTCTCGCTCAATTCCTGAGCGCGCGCCGGCGCACTCAGTGTGAGCAGGACAACGCCCGCCAAAACAATCCCCGCCCTCGCGTTCATCCGCATCTCCAAGTGAGCCTCGTTGGTTCATAAAAACTAGGGCCGCACAATATGCGACCGTGGCATCTAGGCGTCGAGCTGAAACCCGGGACGATCATGCCGCCCGCGTTGCATCGCCTCCATTATGCCTCTTCGATTGGCATCGCTCGGCCCAAAACTTGGCCAGATCAAGGCACCTACTGTTAACCTCGACGGGGCCCACCTTTGCCTTGTGCGAGAGTGGCAACAATACCACGAAGAGTTCTGACTTCCTGCTCGGTCGCACCCATGCGCGCGAACAGAGTCCGTAGATTCTGCACGACCGTGGGTTTTCTATGGCCCGGGTTGAAAAAGCCGTTCTTTTCCAGCTCGGTTTCAAGATGGGTGAGGAACCCACCCAGTTCGTCCTTGGTTGCCAGCCGGTCATGCGCGCCCATGTTGATGCCTTCCGCCAGCGGCTTCTCGTAGGTCGTGACGCGGCCGAGGCTGCGGCCTTCGTCGCCGCGCATCCACTCGTAGCCCATGAGCAGTACGGCCTGGGCTAAGTTCAAGGACGCAAACCGCGAATTGACTGGGATCATGACGAGGGCATCGGCGTTGGCGACTTCACTCGTCTCAAGGCCGTTGCGCTCGCGCCCGAACAGGATGCCGCAGCGCTCGCCGCGGGCGATCCGCCGGCGCATCTCAATCGTCGCTTGCTCGGGCGTCATGACCGGTTTTCTGAGATCGCGTTGACGGGCGGTCGTCGCCACCAGCCAGTTCAAGTCAGCGATGCTTTGGTCAAGCGTTGCAAACGAGGAGGCATCGTCAATGATGTAATTGGCGCCGGACGCCGCAATGCGGGCTTTCTCATTAGGCCAGCCGTCGCGAGGTGCCACAAGGCGCAGGTCGTCCAGGCCGAAGTTTGCGCAAGCCCTGGCCACCATGCCGATGTTGTCGGCAAGCTGCGGTTCGACCAGAATGACCGACGGCGTTTCGCCCTCGCCGGCCACGGCCTCGCCCTGCATCTGGGCGCGTCGCAATCCGTGGCGCAATTTGCGGATGACGCGCCGGGCCCAGAACCAGTAATTTTCGCCCGACCATTGCTTGGCTAACGTTTCGATGCACGGCGTCGAAATTGTCTTCGAGCCTTGCCCCTTCAGCCGAATGGCGCCGTCGCCGACGACGATTTCCTGGTGGTGGAGGATGAATTGGTCGAGCGTTTCGAGGCCTAGTAATTCAGTGCGCCGTTTGCAGCCGGGGCACGAGACCTTGTCGGCGATGCAGCTGAGCGACGCGCAGTATTGCAGCACCGGCTCCAGCGTTTCGCGTGATAACCCTGGCACGGCGAGGGCCGCTAGGCCCTGGTCGATCGTTGCTGAGTGACAGGCATGCACGATCGCCCCGACGGGAGTCGCGGTTCCGCCCACGACCGGGATGCCCTGTCCGTCGATGATTTGCGTCTCGATCTGCACGCCGGTCTGCCTCGATATCTTGCGATAGGCTTCCTAGCTGCCTTTCGGCGCGCACACAAACGCCGACCCAAACGCGGCGTCTCGCGATCGCCATCTTGCAGCGTCCTTTTGGCTAGCTTGTTGCACCGCGCCGCCCTGGCTAAGATTGCGGTTGCGATTTGCGGGCGTTACTTCACGGGCGGGGTTCATGACAGACAAGATCAAGGTCAAAGGCACAGTCGTTGAGCTCGACGGCGATGAGATGACGCGCATCATTTGGCAATTCATCAAAGACAAACTCATCCATCCCTACCTCGACGTCACGCTCGAATATTACGACCTTGGCGTCGAACATCGCGATGCGACCCGCGACCAAGTCACGATCGATGCGGCGAACGCGATCAAAAAGCACGGCGTTGGCGTCAAGTGTGCGACGATTACGCCGGACGAGGCGCGCGTCGAAGAATTCAAGCTCAAGGAAATGTGGAAGTCGCCCAACGGGACGATCCGCAACATTCTGGGCGGCGTCATCTTCCGCGAGCCGATCATCTGCCGCAACGTGCCGCGTCTCGTGCCTGGATGGACGCAGCCGATCATCGTTGGTCGTCATGCATTTGGCGATCAATACAAGGCCACGGATTTCAAGTTTCCAGGCAAAGGCGTGTTGTCGATCAAGTTCGTCGGCGAGGACGGGAAAGTCATCGAGCGAGAGGTTTTCAAGTCGCCGGGCGCGGGCGTCGCTATGGCCATGTACAATCTCGACGAGAGTATCCGCGACTTCGCGCGCGCCTCGCTGAACTACGGGCTGGCGCGCAATTACCCAGTCTATCTCTCCACCAAGAATACCATCCTCAAAGCCTATGACGGGCGCTTCAAGGACATCTTTCAAGAAGTGTTCGAGGCGGAATTCAAGGCGGAGTTCGCCAAGCGCAAACTTGTCTACGAACACCGGTTGATCGACGATATGGTCGCGTCGGCGATGAAGTGGTCGGGCGGTTACGTGTGGGCTTGCAAGAACTATGACGGCGACGTTCAGTCCGACACGGTTGCGCAAGGGTTCGGCTCGCTCGGTTTAATGACGTCGGTGCTCGTCACGCCGGATGGCAAAACCATGGAAGCCGAAGCCGCGCACGGCACCGTCACGCGGCACTACCGCGAACACCAGAAGGGCAAGCAAACCTCGACCAACGCCATTGCCTCGATCTTCGCTTGGACGCGCGGGCTTGGGCATCGCGCCAAACTCGACGGTAACGAAGCGCTGGCCAAATTCGCAACCACGCTCGAGAAGGTTTGCATCGACACGGTGGAGGCCGGCTTCATGACGAAGGACCTCGCGCTCCTCGTTGGGCCTGAGCAGAAGTGGCTCTCGACCACCGGCTTTCTCGACAAGGTCGACGAGAATCTCAAGACGGCATTGGCACGCGCCGGCTAGACCACACGGGCCAACTGCGGCACCGCGGTACGCGATTTAACAAAAAGTTCACCGGCGCAGCTTAAAACGGAACGCCTCAAGGTTTGTCTACACCACAAGGCGCGCCGATGGATTTTTCGTTTATTTCTGAAGGATTAGAGGCCGCAGCTCTCTATGTGCGCTTTGTTTTGCGGATTGCTTACGACGTCTTCATTGTGCCGAGCGGCGGGTTCTCGATTGCGTCGCTCGCCAGCGCGGCTCTGATCGCCGGCGCGTTCCTTTATTTTAGGCGTCCGGCCAAGCGTCGCCGTGCTGTGAAGTTCAAGGTTCTCATGCGCGCGTTCTTTCCGCGGCACATGATGCAGAGCCGGTCGACGCGAGCCGATTTGATGCTGATGGTGCTCAATGTCTTCTTCTTCGGATTGATCTCGAGCGCCGCGTTCCTCTCGCATGCGGCCGTCAGCGCCTTTGCCCATGACACGTTGACTGGCGTTTTCGGCGAACTCAGCCCGACAACACTCTCAAACGTCATGACGGCACTCATTTCGACATTCGCGATCTATGTCGCCTACGAGGTCGGGTACTACGTTGATCACTATTTGTGCCATCGGGTGCCATTCCTGTGGGAGTTTCACAAAGTCCATCACTCGGCAGAAGTGCTGACGCCGATCACAAACGCGCGCGTCCATCCAATCGATACGCTGCTATTTTTCAATATCCTCGCGATCACGATGGGGACGACAACCGGATTTCTGACCTTCATTTTCGGTCAGCCGCAAAACGCGCTCGTGATCTATGGGACGAACGCGATGTTTCTATTTTTCTACTTCGTGATCGGACATCTGCAGCACTCGCAGTTCTGGATCGCGTTTCCGGGCATCTGGGGGCATCTGTTCCTCAGCCCCGCGCATCACCAGATCCATCACTCGACGAACCCGGAGCACTTCAACAAGAATTTCGGGAATTTTTCGGGCGTATTCGACTGGATGTTTGGCACGCTTTACGTGCCGGCGCAGAAGCGCGAGAAACTCACGTTTGGCGTCGACTACGCGGGCGTCGATCCCAATTCGATTTCCTCAACGTTGATTACGCCGATGATCGATGCCGCGGCACACTTCAAACCAAACTTAAAGCCGCGCCAGACCATCGTTCAGGGCGACGCCGTGGCTGGCTAGAAAAAAAGCGGGCTCTGCTGAACCCGCTTTTTTGATCGTAGAGAACGGCGGACGCTTTATTTGCCGCCAGCCTTGATCCTGTTGTCGACCTCAGTCTGCATCTGGGCAGTGAGGACATTGAAATCGTTGCGCAGAGTTTTGCATCCCTCTTGAGCCCCGTCGCACACGATCTCCATTTTGATGACGATCGCATCGCCCTCCTTGACTTGGCGGCGGCAAACGGCAGCGGGATGGGCTGCCTGACCTTTCAAGGTAAACGTGTAGACGACAGCGGGGTTCTTCGGATCATCGGCGTAAGCGACGTAGTCGATGCTCTTGTAGATTTCCGTCAGACCTTTTTGATTTGAATAGCGATTGATAAGTTCTTCGGCCTTGCCGCTCGGTTCGCCGCAAAACTGCTGAGCCGCGGAGACGGTCGGGCCAGCGGACGGCGCTGGCGTCGGCGCCGGCTTCAGAAGATCGTCGGCAGCGAAGACTTGTGTAGTGAGAGCGATGGCGGCGATCGACGCGGCTACGCGTGACTTGGCGTGCTTTGATTTCATGGCGGCAGCTGACCTTTTGTCTGTGTCTCTTTGAACGTGGACGGTTGCGCGTTGTATAGCGGCGCGCCGTCCAGATGAAGCGTGAAATCTTGGATAGGTTGAGGCGAAGCTAGCCCGCGAGCAGGTCTTCGATGGCTTTCAGGGCGTGGCTGGCCATCGCGCCGTCGGGTCCGCCCGCCTGGGCCATGTCAGGGCGCCCGCCACCGCCCTTGCCGCCCAACGCTTCGGCCCCGGCCTTAACCAAATCGACGGCGCTCCAGGTTTTTATCAGATCGTCGGTTACGCCGACCGCGAGGCCGGCCTTCCCGTCTTCGGTCACGCCAACGACCGCGACGATGCCGGAGCCCACCTGCTTTTTGCCGTCATCGATCAAGCCGCGAAGATCTTTCGGATTGAGGCCCTGCACGGTGCG
>JANOCZ010000384.1:0-10823 GCA_031412455.1 Hyphomicrobium sp.
CGACGGCCTGCTTCAGGACCGCTAAGACTGCCGCATCGACCGGCGGTGGCGGCGCGTCGATTTTCAGGTTGCCCGCGATCACTACATTGGGTGCGCCAAGCCGCTTCATCGTGCGGGCGATGTTTTCGTTTTGTGCCAGGATAACGTTGAAGCGTTAGAATAAGGGGCGTCCGATGTGGGCGTTGCGGCGCCAACGTTTCATGCTTTTCGGCGACATGCGCGCATTTATCAACGCCATCGGGATCGCGCGCTCAGAAGCGGCGAATACGAGGTTCGGCCAAATGTCAGATTCGGTAAATATCGAGAGGTCGGGCCGCCAGTGATCTAGAAAGCGGGCGGCGTAGGCTGGCACGTCTAGAGGTATGAATTGGTGGATGGCGCGCTCCGGCAATCGCCGCCCGGCTAAGGTCGCCGACGTCGTGGTGCCGGTTGTCAGCAGGACGTGCGCCATCGCATCGGCATTCAGGATTTCGTCGATCAGCGGCAGCACGGCATTGGTTTCACCGACGCTGGCGGCGTGGACCCAGATCAATTTGCCCTCGGGGCGGCGGCGTCCGGCAAAGCCCAAGCGCTCGCCACGCCGCGCCTTGTCTTCCTTACCGTGCCGTTCGCGCATCGTGAGCAGCAGGGGTACTGCGGGGCGCAACATCGAGACGGCGGTGCGGTAGATCTTGAGCGCGGTGCCGGGTGGCGGGGGAGATAACGCGGCCAACTGATCGAGGGGCGTCGCCCGCTTGATGTCCGCGCCGGCAAGCTCGTAGGCGCGCGCCGTGGCATCGTTGAGTGCGGCTTCGAGTTTGAGGCGGAGGCCTTCGAGGGTGGCGTCATCGGCGTCGCGAGGCACATGGATCGGGTCGCCGCCAACGAAAACCATTTTGGAGTATGGCAGGTTGACTGTCAGGCGGCTCCAGGTGTCGAAAGATTTAAAGCGCGAGGTCGCCGCGGCGACGGGCACGATCGGGCGGCCGGACATGCGTGCGATCGTGATTATGCCAATGCCGGCAACGCGAGCCGGGCCCGGCGGGATGTCGGCCGTCATGACGAGGGAAGCCTCGTCGTTGAGGGCTTTGACGGCTGCACGCAGAGCCGATGCACCCCCGCGATCGCGTTTGCGCTTGCCAGCGCCAGCGCCGCGAATGAGGTCCGTGTTAAATTGTGCCAGAGCTTCCGCGATCAATTCTGCATCGCCGTGACGGGCAACCATGGCCGAGACTTTGACGTCTCCCGGGTGGAGTTGACAAAGCATCATGAATTGGCCGTGCCATGAGGCGATGATACACGGATGCGTGGCGCGGAGCCGGGCCCTAAGATCCGGCGGCTCGAATGAAATCGCCGAGGTTTTGGCGACGTGTTTTATGAGGCGGGCCAATGTTCTGCCGCCAAATCGCACGACCGTTGTCTTCGTTCGGGCCATGCCGTGGAGCATACCTTGGGGATTGATTGAGGACTTTGAGCAACTGCGCAGGCTAATGGCCTTGCGGCTCGTACCTATAGCGAATAATTAGCTTATGCAAATTTGCCCCCAACCGATCGATCGCTGTCTCGGGCGTCGGCAGGTTGTTTTCGTCGGCGTCTGGCCGATCTCATGGCCATAGGACGCTGTAGCCCACTGAATGGTTAGTATTCTCAAAGAAGCAAAACGAGGCTTGCGACGGCGAAGCGGTGCGTTTCTCCACAACGCATTGAATATTTCGCCGTCGTGGCTGCGGCGCTCGACGGCACCGGCCCTGTGCTACGCGGAAATGCTGCTCGTCGATTACGGGCTGACACGGGCTGTATTTGCAAATCGGCATCAAATCGCGCCCGATGCGTGGCGATCGGCGCAACCGGCGCCTCATCATTTGAGTTGGGCGGCGCGGCAGGGCATCAAAACCGTCATCAATCTGCGCGGCGACCAATCTTTCGGCACACGCTGGCTCGAGGAGCGGGCTTGCGCGCGGCACGGCATGACACTCGTCGATCTGCGATTGCGGTCACGCGCCGCACCTGAGCGCGACGAATTTCGCGCCGTCCGGGACACATTGCAAACGGTGGCCTTCCCTATTCTCCTGCACTGTAAATCGGGCGCCGATCGCGCCGGTTTGATGAGCGTCTTACTGCTGCATCTACGGCATGGCGTACCCATCGCGGAAGCGCGAAAACAATTGTCGTTGCGGTATGGGCATATTCGTCAGTCTGATACCGGCGTGCTCGACTACGTCTTCGATCGCTATGTCAGCGACAATGAGAAGTCGCCGATCACGTTCTGGGATTGGATCGAGACGGTCTACGACCCGGCTGAGGTGGCGCGAACTTTTCACGCCAAAGGCTGGGCGAACAGGCTCGTCAATAATATTCTCAAGCGCGAGTGAACCGGCCGACGCTGTTCAATTTGCCAATGCTTCCGGTGACGCGTAAACCGTGCCCGCTAGCCTCGCGTAAGGGCCGTTGCGACCGATAAGCTCCGCGTGGGTGCCGCTTTCCACGAGGTAGCCCGCATCCATGACGCAGATCAAGTCAGCCTTTTGCACGGTTGATAGCCGGTGCGCGATCACCAAAGTCGTGCGATTTTTCGTGAACCGCGCCAATGCGTCCTGCACGAGTTGCTCGCTTTCGGTGTCGAGCGCACTCGTGGCCTCGTCGAGCAGCAGGATCGGCGCGTCCTTCAGTATTGCGCGCGCGAGTGCCAAACGCTGGCGCTGCCCGCCGGAGAGCCGTCCCCCGCGGTCGCCGATGACCGTCTGATATCCTTGCGGTTGGGCCAGAATAAAATCGTGAGCTGCGGCGGCTTTCGCTGCCGCCATGATTTCGTCGGTACTAGCGTTCAGCCGGCCGAGCGCGATATTGGCGAAAATCGTATCGTCGAATAGCGTGATGTCCTGACTGACGATCGAGACTTGATCGCGCAGGGACGCAATCGTGACATCGCGGACATCCTGGCCGTCGATTGAGATCGAACCTTCCGTCACATCAAAAAGCCGCGGAACAAGGTTGACCACAGTCGATTTTCCGGCTCCCGAGCGGCCGACAAGTGCCACGGTTTTGCCCCCGGCGACGTTGAGCGAGAAATCGTAGATGGCCCGGTCGCGGCTTGCTGAATCGTAGGCGAAGGCGACTGAGTTGAATGTGATTGCGCCAGCGGTGACTTGCAGCGGTGTTGCGTCTGGCTTGTCGATGATGGCCGCACGCTCATCGATTATGCCGTAAATGGATTCAGCGGCGGCCAGGCCCTCGTGGACGCGCCCGGCGAGGTTGCCTAAGGCGCGGATCGGTTGGGCTGCCATCAACAGGGCGGTGACGAAGCCCATGAAATCTCCGACCGTCGATATGCCGCTCGAGATTCGCAGGTAAGCGAAGGCGACGACGCCGGCCACGGCCAAGCCACCGAGTGCTTCGAGCAGCGGATCCAGCCTGGCGCGCGTTTTAACGGCCTTCATGCGCAGGGAGAAAACCTGGTCGAAGCTCGTGTCGAGTTTGGCTGCCGCATATTTTTCCAGCCGGAATGACTTGATCAGGCGCGCGCCGGAAAGGTTCTCCGTCAGCAACGAAGTCATGTCGCCCAACTCGGCTTGCGTGCGTTTGGCGACGCGGCGCAACCGATTGCTGATGTTAGCGACCGGGATTGCAGCCAACGGATAGACGCCGAGGACCACGAGCGTCATCATCCAATCGAGATACAGCATCGAGCAGAGAAGGGCTAAAACCGACAAGCTATCGCGGAGCGCCGAGTTCAAGCCAGACGTCAGTGCGGTTTGGACAAAGCTAACATCATTGGTCAGCTTGGATACGAGCCGCCCCGGTGCGTCCCGTGAAATGCGCGCGAAGTCGGCGGCAATCAAATGGGCGAACGCCTGTTTTTGCATATCGGTCGTGATGCGAAGCACGAAATGGTTGGTCGCGACGGCTTGAAAATACAAGAAAATCGCGCGGGCGATCGTGATCCCGATGATGCTCAACAGGACCCACGCAAGGGTACTGCTGCCGGCTTTGCTTCCCGCCATCAAGGTATCGAATGACAACTTGATTACGGTCGGGTAGCCGCCCGTCGCGGCTGCAAGGCACGCGGTCAAGAGGAGTGTCGCGGCCAGTTCGCGCCGGCGCGGCCAGACCCAGTCGGCCAAGAATCGTTTGAGTAGGACGCGTGATTCATCGTCGAGGCGAAAACTCGCGCGCTTCTTTTTGGCCGGGCTGTCGGGATGCGCGGTCACCGTTTCGACCTCGCGCTTGCGCCCTCAGATGGCCGTTCGCCGGCGTCGGGCTCGAGTAGCTTGTGGAGGTGAACGATTACGTAGCGCATCATCGCGTTGTCGACCGTGCGCTGCGCGGCTGCCTTCCATGCCGCAAACGCTGCATCATAGGTCGGATAGACCCCGACGATGTCGAGCCGATCGAGATCGCGAAATTCGTGCCCGTCGAGACAAGTCAACTCGCCGCCGAAGACCAGATGCAGACGCTGAGCGCCGTTATGTTGAGATGGCAGCTTCAATTGGCGGTGGCTCCGAGATTTAAGCGGGTTGCGCCGGGGTTATCACAACACGCGCCCGCATAGCCAGCGCAGGCCGCTCCGATCCGGTGTGGTGCGCGGCTTAAACAACAATTTACAATGTATTTTAAGCGGATCGGAAGACAAAAGCGGTAGTATCACTCAAAGGCTAGAGTTTAGGCGCTCGAAAGCCAATGGTGAGGCCATAAACGGCAACGGCGTGGAAGAGATTCCGCGCCGTTGCCGTTTCTATACGTCAGCTCAGCCCAGCGAACCAGGACAGCGTCATGTCGGCGACGAGGCCTAACATGACGGCTATGCCGATATCGCGGTTTGAGCGGAAGCGGCGCAGGCAATTGGCCGGATCTTTGGTGTCTAAGGTTGCGACCTGCCACGACATTTGTAGAAAAACGAGAGTTATCGACAGGAAATAGATCAGGTGCATGCCGGCCAGCGCACCCGCGAGCAGCCACATTACGACAGCGCCTCCGTAGAGGGCGCCCACGTACGATATCGTATCGTCGCCGAAACTTAGCGCCGTCGAACCAAGCCCTAACAGCGCGTCGTCTTCCTTGTCCTGGTGGGCGTAGATCGTGTCATAGCCGTCTGTCCACAGGACGCAGCCGATATATAGGGCGATGGCCGGCCAGCCGATCGATCCTTTGATTGCGGCCCAGCCGACGAGCGCGCCCCAGTTAAAAGCCAAGCCGAGCACGAGTTGGGGATATCTGGTGACGCGCTTGGCGAACGGGTAGGCGATGACCAGGACCAGCGATGCAATCGCGAGAAAAACGGTGAACCAGTTAAACTGCAGCAGCACCGCGAGCCCGGCCAACGAGGCTAGGGCAACGAAGACTAGAGCCTGTTGTGGCGTCACTTGGCCGGACGGAATCGGCCGGCTCGAGGTTCTTTGCACCTCCCCGTCGATGTCGCGATCAACATAGTCGTTGTAGGCGCACCCGGCGGCGCGCATGGCAAAGGCGCCGATAAAGAAGAGAATAAGATAGTCGATGCGCGGATACGGCTTGCCCGTGCCAATTTCAGCCAGCGTTTGTGACCACCAACACGGAAAGAGCAAAAGCCAGCCGCCGATGGGCCGATCAAATCTGCCCAAGCGCAAATAGGGCCGCCACGACGGCGGCGCGAAGCGATCGACCCAATTGCTCCGATCAGCGTCGGAAACTGGCGGCGTCGCATTCTGAGTGTTCGAGATTTCCGGGTGCACGTTCAACTCCGGCTCGCATTTTGCGGGGATGCTCGTTCAACGAACGCTAGTCGGCGGGCCAACTGGCGGCAAGTCTGGCGTGCCGACGCAGCCCGATTTCGCCGTCCGGCCCGCGCCCGAGCCTAGGCGGTCTGATGCTTGGCCGTTATATGGGGGCTATGGCTATTCGTGATGTGACGTCTGAACGCTTGTTCGTTGAAGCTCCACTGCATGCGGGGGCCGATGTCGCACTCAGCGAGCCGCAGGCACATTATCTCGTCAATGTCCTGCGGCTGGTCGCCGGGGCGAGTGTCCTGATTTTCAACGGACGCGACGGCGAATGGCGCGCCGAACTGACCCAGGTGAAAAAGCGAAGCGCGACGCTCGGCGTCGTAAATCAGACCCGGCCGCAAACTGATGGGCCGGACGTCGATTATCTGTTTGCTCCACTCAAGCGATCGCGGCTTGACTATATGGTGCAGAAGGCCGTCGAAATGGGCGTCGCGCGATTGCGGCCGGTCATCACGCAACGGACGATCGCCGAGCGCGTCAATCTCGAGCGTATGCGTGCCAATGCGATTGAAGCCGCAGAACAATGCGGCGTGCTGCGGCTCCCCCAGGTTTGCGAGCCAGCGACCCTCGATAAAACGCTGGCTTCTTGGGACGCGTCCCGCACGCTCATCTTCTGTGACGAGGCTGCCATAGGGAAGTCGCCGCTGGAGGTTTTGGCGGGCTTGCCGACTGGGCCCTTGGCGGTGTTGATCGGCCCGGAAGGCGGTTTTGCTCCCGCTGAGCGCGACAGCCTCCTGGCGCGACCGTTCGTCCGGCCGTTAACTCTTGGGCCACGGATCATGCGTGCCGACACGGCGGCGGTCGCCGCGCTGGCTCTCGTCAATGCGGCGCTGGGCGATTGGCAGTGAGACCGGTTTTTTCCGTAACGAGGGAAGGCTTGCCGAGCTTCAACGAGAGCGCCATATAGTCGGAGCCCGCCAGCCGGCGGGACATCGCGCTGGCTCACGCGGTTTTGGTCTTCACAGCGGATCGCGGGACGCATGTCGACGAAAGAGGACGCCGCGCCAAGCCAGCAGATAGAGTCTCGCGACGATCTTGTCGGCTGGATTGCCGCCGGCGAAAAGCCCAAATCAGCCTGGCGAATTGGCACGGAGCACGAGAAGTTCGTATTCCAAACCGGCTCCCTGGCGCCCGTCGCCTACGACGGTCCACGCGGTATCAAGGCCCTGATGGAAGAGATGATCCAGCGCTACGGCTGGATCGCCATTCGCGAAAACGGCAACGTCATTGCTCTGAAAAAGCCTGACGGGGAAAAAGCCGGAACGATCAGTCTGGAGCCTGGCGGTCAGTTCGAGCTGTCGGGCGCGCCGGTCGAGACGTTGCACGAGACGGCTGCCGAGACGCAGCAGCATCTGCTCGAGGTGCTCGATGTCGGTGAGGACCTTCAGATCGGATTTCTGGGTGTCGGCTTCTCTCCCAAGTGGCGTCTGGAAGACGTGCCGCGCATGCCCAAGCAGCGGTACGACGTGATGACCCGTTACATGCCGACCGTGGGCGCCCGCGGTCTCGACATGATGTATCGCACGACAACGGTGCAGGTTAATCTCGATTTCGCCACCGAAGCGGACATGGTGAAAAAGCTGCGGGTCTCGCTCGCTCTGCAACCGATCGCAACGGCGTTGTTTGCATCTTCGCCTTTCACTGAAGGGAAGCCCAACGGCTTCCAATCCATGCGCAGTCACGTTTGGCTCGACACCGATAAGCGGCGCACAGGTATGCTGCCGTTCGCATTCGAGAGCGGCATGGGCTTCGAGCGTTATGTCGATTATGCGCTCGATGTGCCGATGTACTTTGTCTACCGGGCCGGCCGCTATATCGACGTCGCGGGCGCGTCGTTCAGAGATTTCATGGCGGGCAAGCTGCCAGGCTTTGAGGATCAGCGGCCGACGATCGACGACTGGTCGGATCATCTCACAACGCTTTTTCCGGAGGTTCGCCTTAAACGGTTTCTCGAAATGCGCGGCGCCGACGGCGGGCGGTGGAATTCGATCACGGCTTTGCCGGCGTTCTGGACCGGCATCCTTTATGACGACGCGGCGCTTGATCAGGCTTGGCATTTGGTGCGCGACTGGACGCTGGCCGAGCGCGACGCACTTCGAGCCATGGTGCCTAAGTTGGCACTTGCGACGCCCTTCCGCTCGACGACCGTGCTGGAGCTCGCACGTGATGCCTTGCGGATATCGCGGCTTGGGCTGAAAAACCGGGCAAAGCTCAACGCCGAGGGGCAGGACGAAGCGCTTTATCTTGCGCCTCTCGACGTGATCGCCGCTGAAGGGCGTACCGTTGCGCAACAGTTGCTCGGCCGGTTCCAGGGCGACTGGAAAGGCAATATCGATCACGTCTTCGAGGAATTCGCTTTTTGATCTATTGCCGGAATTGTGAAGCGGAGGTGCACGCAGTTCAGCATTCGTTCAGGCAACCAGCGCTAGTTATTAGACGTTCTGGGAAAGGCCGCATCGACGGCCCTTGAATGTCAGAGCCGGTCCCGGACGGTGAATTGCTTGAAGGCATTAATTTGATGAAATTGTGGGTCGCGAATTTGGCGGTGATTGCCGGTTTGACGCTCGCTAATAGCGGGCAGGTCGAGATGGCGAAGCCTGACCAATGCCTAACGCAGTGCCGTGCGGCTCATAATCAATGCCGGATTGCGGCCAAGGCGTACGGGTCGCCACAATGTGACAGGCAGTTGCAGGGGTGTTTGGACCGGTGCGCCAAGACGCGCTGACGGCTCGACGGGATTTATCCTACCGCTGACGTAACTCTTGCAATCAGGCGGCTCGTCCTGCCGACCTTATCGGTTTGGGCGATGTTGGCTGAGCCGATCTTGCCGACACGCTTGGCAGTGACGCATTGGCTTTGATCCAGGCCGGGTCCTTCTCCAGCAGTTCGCCGAAGTATTCGATGAAGGCGTGGACCTTGGCTGGCATAAATTCGCGGCACGCATAGACGGCGAAAATGCCGTTCTTGGATGAGCCTGTGTATTGCGGGAGCACGACCTGCAACTCGCCGCGCTCCAGTTCTCCGCCAATATCCCAGGTCGCGCGAAGGGCGAGGCCCAAGCCCTGGGTCACGGCAGCGCGGATGAAATCGGCCGAGTTCGAGCGCATGTTGCCTTTGACGCGAACTTCAAGTGGCCCCTCGGGGCCGTCGAGACGCCACATATCTTGTGCGCCAGCCAACAGGCAGTTGTGGCTTTGCAAATCTTCGACGGTCGTGGGTGTGCCAGCGGCCGCGAGATATTTAGGCGACGCGCAGATGACCCGATTTTCTTTGGCAAGTTTACGGGCGACGAGGGATGAATCTTCGAGTTCGCCGATGCGGATCGCCAGATCGAAGCCTTCGCGAATGATGTCGGCGAAGTTGTCGGTCAGCTGCATGTCGATTTCTATGTCGGGGTAGCGGGCCAGAAACGCTGGCAGCTGCGGCGTGATATGCAACCTCGAGAATGACGTGGGTGCCGATATTTTCAGGGTGCCGCGCGGTTTGGTGTTGCGGCGGCTGACATAATCTTCGGCCTCCTCCACGAGGCTCAAAATATCCACGACGCGCTTGAAGTAGCCTTCGCCCGTCTCGGTCAGCGTCAATTGACGCGTGGTGCGCTGGAACAGACGGGCGCCAAGCCGATCTTCGAGCAAGCTGACGCGTTTCGAGATAACGGCTGGGGATAGGCCCATCTCACGGCCGGCCATGGACATGTTGCCGGTGCGGGCGACGCGTGCGAAGATGTCTAAATCGCTGATTGCGGTCACGTTGGGATCTCTCGGCGCTACTGTTGATCTGGGATTGGTCATGGCTCGTTCCCATTGCTTGAGTAGTGACAGACGAATGTGTTTCGCTTAACCGCGCTGGCAGAACAACAGTTATTCGGGTGACATTAAACCGGGAAACGACGGCGCGCCAGGAGGGCTGCTGTCGGATCGTAAATTCCCTCTTCGAGGGATGTGCCACAGCTGCTGATTTCGCCGGTTTTTCGGCTCGCTCGGGCTGCTCGCTTGAGTGAAAGTCTGGAGACTTCTGGATGTCATTCATCAAATTGCCGGACCCGGACTTGGGTACGATCGGCCGCCGATCGATCATTGTCGAAGATATTGCGCGTCTGATCGGCCGCGATAACCTCATCGCTGACGAAGAAGGCCGTCGAGCCTTCGAGACCGACGCATTGACCGCCTATCGCCGCTTGCCGCTTCTCGTTGTGTTGCCGCGCACAACCGAGGAGGTCGCCAAAGTTCTGCGCTACTGCAATGACAATTCCCTAAAGGTCATTCCGCGCGGCGCTGGCACATCGCTGTGTGGGGGAGCCTTGCCGGCTGAAGACGCCATTGTGCTGTGCGTCTCTAAAATGAACCGCGTGCTCGACGTCGATTTTGCCAATCGCGTCATGCGGGTCGAAGCTGGCATCACCAATCTCGCCATCTCGGCTCGTGCATCAGCGCAGGGTTTTTTCTACGCGCCCGATCCATCGTCGCAGCTCGCCTGCACGTTGGCTGGAAATCTCGCCATGAATTCGGGCGGTGCGCATTGCCTCAAGTATGGTGTGACCACCAACAACGTGCTCGGCGTGCGGATGGTGATGATGGACGGAACCGTTATCGACGTCGGCGGCCCATACCTCGACGCTCCCGGCTACGACTTGCTCAGTTACGTCATCGGGTCCGAAGGGCAGTTGGGGGTCATCACCGAAGCGCACGTGCGCATTCTCAAGGCTGCCGAGGGGGCGCGGCCGATGATGATCGGTTTCAATACGCCTGAGCAGGCTGGCGCTTGTGTTGCTGGGATCATCGGCGCTGGCATCGTTCCGGTTGCCATCGAATACATGGACCGCCCGGCCATCCAAGTGTGCGAAGCGTTTGCGGGTGCTGGCTATCCAGACGTCGAAGCGCTGCTTATCGTCGAAGTTGAAGGGTCGGACGCTGAGATCGGCGTTTTGCTCAATCGTATTGCAGAAATCGCATCGAAATTTTCGCCGAAGACGATCGTCATCAGCAGCGAGGCCGACCAGAGCGCGCGCATTTGGGCCGTCCGCAAAGCCGCGTTTGGCGAGGTTGGTCGCATGTCTGATTTTTATTGTATGGTCGGCGTTATTCC
>JANOCZ010000385.1:0-5393 GCA_031412455.1 Hyphomicrobium sp.
TATTCGGCATTTGCCTTGGCCACCAGATGCTCGGCATCGCGCTTGGCGGCACGACCAAGAAAATGCACCAGGGTCATCACGGCGCCAATCATCCGGTCAAGGACTTCACGACTGACAAGGTCGAGATCGTCTCCATGAACCACGGCTTTGCGGTCGATCGCGAAAGCTTGCCAAAAGGTGTTTCGGAAACCCACGTCTCCCTGTTCGACGGCTCCAACTGCGGCCTGCAGCTCGACGGCAAACCGGTGTTCTCCGTCCAGCACCACCCCGAAGCCAGCCCCGGTCCCCAGGACAGCCATTACCTGTTCACCCGCTTCACCAACATGATGCGCGCCCAAAAAGGCACCAAAGCCGTCCGCGAGCGTTGACCGGTTCGAACCGGCTTGTTCGAATGGAGTTCAACTTGGGCCATTTGCGCTTAGCCCTAGCAGCATCGGTTGTGCAGTTTGCGTTTCCTGTGAGCGCATTTCAACCGACGGAGTCACCGCCCACTCGTGCCTGTCTGCTAAGTTATCTTCCCAGAGAAGCGGAAGCCTTCAAAAGCAGAGGCGGACCAAATCCCGGCTCGGTCACGGGCGAGAAATTTGGGAAATGGACTTTTACTGGACCGTCTCGATCGAGCCGAGTTTGGTCGACTAGGGACCGTAGCTACGTAGACGATGTTGGGTCTCATTGCTTAACCGCCGAGGCAGACATTGTTTTGCTTGGCGAGATCCATGACAACGCGGGGCATCACGATATTCGAAAGAGGTACGTGCTGTCCAAGCTGGGAATAAACGCTGGTGTAGTCTTCGAGCAGTTGCGCGTAGATCAGCAAGGCGTGATCGACCAATTTAACAATCTCAATCGGGATCCAACGCGCATACGAAGTTTCTCGCTCTTCAAACGCCTGACCGACTGGGAAAAGTCCGGGTGGGCGCAATACAATTACGATCCGCTATTCCAAGCCGCGATCGACGCCAAACTCCCCATCTACGCCGGTGACGTTCCCCGCGACTCGATCATGAAAGTCGCCAAAGGCGGCGAAGCCGCACTCCCCGCCGACGAACGCGCGCGCCTCAAACTCGATACGCCGCTTGGCCCCAAACTCGATGACGCCTCGCTGGCCGAAATCGAAGAAGCCCATTGCGGCGTCATGCCGAAAGAGGCACTCGGCGGCATGGCGTATGCACAACGCTACCGCGACGCGACGCTGGCCGACAACGTGCTCAAAGCCGCCGCTGAACACGGCTCGGCCATCCTGATCGCCGGTAACGGCCACGTCCGCACTGACCGCGGCGTGCCCTGGTACATCAAGCAACGGGCACCCGACAAAGTAGTCTTGTCCATCATGCTGATCGAGGTCGAAGACGGCAAAAACGATCCCGAAGCCTACGTCCCCCGCGATCCCGACGGCAAACCCGCCGCCGACTACATCATCTTCACCCCCCGCACTGAGCGCGGCGACCCCTGCGAAAAAATGCGCGCTAAATCTCCAAAGTAAGCAGCGAGCTTTCCTCTCCCTTGGGAGAGGATGCCCGGCTTGGCGCGCAGCGCCAATCCAAGCAGGGCAGGTGAGGGGGCTTTTAAGCCGCCCGCTGTCCGCCCCCCCGTAAACCTTTCGGAACTTTAAGATCGACCCGCCGCAATCTCCGCGTATATACCGCAGCGAGAACCTTGGAGACACGTATGCTGCGCAACACGACAACCACTTTGATTCTGACTGCCGTCATTCTCGCCAACGCCCAGCCGGCCTTGGCCGATGACTGCGCGAAAGATGTCGTGACCGCGATTGAAAAGCAGCGCGCGTCGAAAGCCTTCCGTGTCTCGATGACCCAATCGACCGCCGAAGGCCCCGTCGACATGACCGTCGACTATATGCCGCCCGACCGGATGCTGCAGACCGTCATCGGCAAACACATGCCGGGCGAGCAGCAGACGATGCTGGTCGGCAGCCGCGCCTTCGCTGGCACGAGCGGAGCCTACGAAGAATTGCTGCCGCAGTTCACGCAATCGATCGTCGCCGAAGTCCGCGCCGCAACTGGTAAAGTGGGCAACGTCGGCACGTTCGAGTGCCTGGGCAAGGTGACTTACGATGGCCGCGAATTGCTGGCCTATCGCGCCGCCGACCAAGCAGCAAAAGTCGACGGCGATGTTCTGGCGCGCACAATCTACGTCGATCCAACGTCCGGCCTGCCAGCTTACAATGTCGTGGCGCCGATCTCGGGCAAGAGCGAGGCGATGAAGCTGTCCTACTCCTACCCGGACGGTATTGTCATTGAACCGCCAACCGGTGCACCGATCCAAAAAACGAAATAACCGCTTTTATCGACACATAGCTCATTAAGGACCTAGCGAATGCGCCAGCTCACCCTCGGACTAGTCGCGTTGCTGTTGATCGGCGGCCCCGTCGCGGCGGAAGTCGTGGCGCAAGCAGAGGCACCGAAAGTCACACCGGCGCCAACTGACAAGGCGCAGGAGAATGCCAATCCGTGCCGCGATGAAGTTGCCGCCGCGCTGAGCAAGTTGCGCAAGTCGTCATGGTTCCAGATGACGACGAACATGATTACCGAGCAGGGCCCGACCGTGATGGAGATCGATTACGTACTGCCCGACAAAATGCGCCAAAAAGTTACCCAAACCCTCACCCAGACCTCGTCCGAAGTCGTGCTTGTTGGTGAGAAGGCATGGGGCAACCAGGGTGCCGGCTGGCAAGAACTTCCCAACGACATCACGCAGACGCTGCGCTCCCAGATGTACGAAAATGTCGTGCAGCAGCAAACGGATGTCGGCAACTATTCCTGCAAGGGGCGCGTAACGGTCGAGGGCCGCGAAGCGATGTCCTACAGGCTCGAGGGAGAACTCGCCAAGGATGAGACAACGCCGCGCAACCAAGCCTTCCGCATGTTCTACGTCGACGCCGTGACCGGACTGCCTGTGAGCAACGCGCTTCTGGCGCCCGGCCGGGAAAAAACCCCGCTGTTCAAGGCGACCTATTCGTACCCCCTCGACCTCAAAATCGAGCCGCCAAAGGACGTGAAGCCGGCGGCCGCTGAGGACAAAAAGTAGCCGCACCCGGAGTCCTGCGAGCAGCCCGCGGCCCGTCACGAACATATTTTTTCAAAGCAATGCGCAAAGTCGCATGCTGAGACGCCGCGGCCTATAGCCAAGCGGCTCGCGGCACAATAAAAGCCGGGCCATGCCAAAACGTACAGACATCAAATCCATCCTGATCATCGGCGCTGGGCCAATCGTTATCGGCCAGGCGTGCGAATTCGATTATTCCGGAACGCAGGCCTGCAAGGCGCTCAAAGCCGAGGGCTACCGGATCATCTTGGTCAATTCCAATCCAGCCACGATCATGACCGATCCGGAGCTGGCTGATGCAACTTACATCGAACCCATCACGCCCGATGTCGTGGCCAAAATCATCGCCAAGGAACGCCCTGATGCGATCCTGCCGACGATGGGCGGACAGACCGCGCTGAATACGGCGCTGGCCTTGAACGAGATGGGCGTGCTCGCCGAATACGGCGTCGAGCTGATCGGTGCCCGCGCCGAAGCCATCGACAAGGCCGAAGACCGCAAACTGTTTCGCGAAGCAATGGACCGCATCGGCCTTGAAAGCCCGCGCGCGACGATTGCCTCATCGACTCCGCTGCGTAATCCGCAGGGACAGATCATCGGCTATGACCGCGCTTCGGGTTTCGCCGAAGCCCTGGCCGGACTGGACAAAATCGGCTTGCCGGTCGTCATCCGCCCCGCCTTCACGATGGGCGGCACCGGCGGCGGCATTGCCTACAATCGCGAAGAATTCGAACAGATCGCCCGCTCAGGCATTGATGCCTCGCCCGTCGGCCAGATCCTGATCGATGAAAGCTTGCTCGGTTGGAAAGAGTACGAGATGGAGGTCGTCCGCGATAAAGCGGACAACTGCATCATCATCTGCTCGATCGAAAACATCGATCCGATGGGCGTCCACACGGGCGACAGCATCACGGTCGCCCCAGCCCTAACCCTGACCGACAAAGAATTCCAGATCATGCGCGACGCATCGATCGCGGTACTGCGTGAAATCGGCGTCGAGACCGGTGGCTCCAACGTGCAGTTTGCCGTCAACCCGGCTGACGGTCGCTTGGTCGTCATCGAGATGAACCCGCGCGTATCGCGCTCCTCGGCTCTCGCATCCAAGGCCACCGGCTTCCCGATTGCCAAGGTCGCAGCCAAACTCGCGGTCGGCTACACGCTCGATGAAATTAAGAACGACATCACCGCGGGCGCTATGCCAGCGTCGTTCGAGCCGACAATCGATTACGTCGTCGTCAAAATCCCGCGCTTCGCGTTCGAGAAATTCCCCGGCGCTGATTCAACCTTGACGACGGCGATGAAGTCCGTTGGCGAGGCAATGGCTATTGGCCGCACATTCGCGGAGAGCCTGCAAAAGGCACTGCGCTCGATGGAGACGGGGCTTTCCGGCTTCGACGATGTGCACCTCGAGGGCCTCGGCCAAGGCGACGACAAGAACGTCGTCCGCGCCGCTGTCTCGCGCCCGACGTTCGACCGGCTACTCAAGGTCGCGCAAGCATTTCGCCACGATTTCTCGCTCGAAGAAATCCACCAGTTCTCCAAGATCGACCCTTGGTTCCTCGAACAGATCAAAGCGATCGTCGACACGGAAGCTCGCGTGATCGCGCACGGCGTGCCGAAGTCGGCAGCGCAGTTGCGTGCCCTGAAGGCGATGGGCTTTTCGGACGCGCGCTTAGCCAAACTTTCTGGCCAGACGGAATCCGCCGTCCGCGCCGCGCGGCAAGCTCTCGGCGTCAATCCGGTGTACAAACGCATTGATACCTGCGCCGCCGAATTTGCAGCGCCCACCGCGTATATGTACTCGACCTACGAGACGGGTCTGATCGACGAGCCGGTCTGCGAAGCTCAGCCGACTGCCAAGGACAAAATCGTCATTTTGGGCGGCGGTCCAAACCGGATCGGCCAAGGTATCGAATTCGATTACTGCTGTTGCCATGCCTGCTTTGCGCTGACCAAAGCCGGCTTTGAAACCATCATGATCAACTGCAACCCCGAAACCGTCTCGACCGACTACGATACGTCCGACCGTCTGTTTTTCGAGCCCCTAACCGCCGAAGACGTGCTCGAAATCATCGCCAAAGAAAATACCAACGGCCGCGTCAAAGGTGTGGTCGTGCAGTTCGGCGGCCAAACGCCGTTGAAGCTTGCGAGCGCCTTGGAGGAAGCCGGCGTGCCGATCCTTGGCACCTCGCCCGACGCCATCGACCTCGCCGAAGACCGCGACCGGTTCAAGGCGCTGATTGACGACCTGAAACTTTCCCAACCCCGCAGCGGCATCGCGCGCGCGCCTGGCGAAGCCCGCGCCGTGGCGGACAAGGTCGGCTACC
>JANOCZ010000386.1:0-1507 GCA_031412455.1 Hyphomicrobium sp.
TATGCGATCGCCGAACGCGCCTGGCAGGAGGGCTGGGTTGTCCCGCAACCTCCCGAAACCAAAACCGGCAAGAAAATCGCGATCATCGGCTCAGGCCCAGCCGGCCTCGCCGCCGCCCAGCAACTGGCGCGCGCCGGCCACGACGTTCACGTCTATGAAAAAAGCGCACGCCCCGGCGGCTTGCTTGTCTACGGCATCCCCGACTTCAAGATGGAAAAGCACATCATCGCGCGCCGCGTCAAACAGATGGAAGCCGAGGGCGTGACGTTCCATTGCGGCGTCACGGTTGGCCACGACTTGTCTGCTAAATTCCTCGAAAACGAGCACGACGCCGTTTTGATCGCCACCGGCTCCGAATATCCGTTCGACTTTTTTGCAAAAGCTCCCGGCCGCGAGCTGGACGGCATCCACTACGCGATGGATTTCCTCCCCCAACAGAACCGCCAAATTGCCGGCGAACAGTTCCAGCCGAATACAAAGCCGCTGTCTGCGGAGGGCAAGCACGTTGTCGTCATTGGCGGCGGCGACACGGGCAGCGACTGCATCGGCACGTCGTTCCGCCAAGGCGCGCTCAGCGTCACGCAGCTTGAAATCATGCCGCAACCTCCCACGAAGGAAAACAAGGCGCTGAGCTGGCCGCATTGGCCGATGAAAATGCGCACCTCGAGCAGCCAGGCCGAAGGCGCTAAAACCGAATACTCGATTTCAACGACCGGCTTCTCCGGAACTAACGGCAAGGTCGAGAAACTGCTTTACACGCGCGTTGACGCAAACATGCAGCCTGTCCCCGGCACCGAAGGCACGCTCGACGCCGGACTGATCTTGTTTGCGATGGGCTTTGCTGGTCCAATCGATACGGATGTGATCAAGGAGCTGCAGTTGCCGGTGGTCGCCCGCGGTCGCTTCAAAGGCCTTGACGCCAACGATACGGATTACAAGCTCGGGACGTCCCCGAAGCTCTTCTGCGCCGGCGACATCCGCCGCGGACAATCGCTCGTCGTCTGGGCGATCCGCGAAGGCCGCCAAGCCGCGCACGCGATCGATAAATTCCTGATGGGCGAGACCACCCTGCCGCGGTGAGTGAGAAGCAGACAAAGCGCGGGCTGCCGCCACTGTCATGTCCGGCTGCGCGCATTTTGATCCTCGGTTCGCTGCCGGGCGACGAGTCTCTGCGTCAGCAACAGTACTACGCCCATCCGCAAAACCAATTCTGGCGCATCCTCGCCGCAGTCTACGATTTACCCGCGCCGTCGACCTATGACGAACGCCTGCAACTCGCCGCTGATCATAATTTGGCGGTATGGGACGTGCTCGCCAGCGCCGATCGCTCAGGCAGCCTCGACAGTGCGATCCGCAACGCCGTCCCCAACGCCTTCGCCGAATTTTTCGCAACCCACTCGGCGATCGAACGCATCGCTTTCAACGGCCAGCGCGCCCACGCCTTGTTAATGCGCGACGCCGCGCACGGGATCGCACCGTCACGATATGAAATGGCCGTGCTACCCTC
>JANOCZ010000387.1:0-3623 GCA_031412455.1 Hyphomicrobium sp.
AGTCAAGGCAAGGGCATCGGCCAGATCACGAATCAAACCGAACTGCCAGCGGCCGAGTCCGTTGACAGCATCTATTACATGCAGGACTTCGTCGCGCCCGCCGATGCGGTCTTTGAAGATTGGCGCGTGCTCGCAACCCGCGATCGCGTGATCGCCGCCATGACGCGGCGCGGCACAACGTGGGTCACCAACATTCACCAAGGCGCCTCGGCACGCGCGCACACGCCGTGCTCGGAGATGGCCGACGTCAGCATGGCCGCGATGCGCGCGATCGACGCCGACTATGCGGGCATCGATCTGATCCGCACTGCCAGGGGCGAACTGCAAGTGCTCGAAGTCAATTCCAATCCGGCCTGGCGCGGCTTGCAAACAGTCGCCGATATCAACATCGCCGAAGCGATCGCCGAAGATTTTCTGCGGACCGTCATTGCGCACAAGGTTACGCCGCGGGTTGACGCGTGAGCGCCGCCCGCACCCGCGCCGATATCGAAAGCGCGTTCATCGCCGCCTGCCACGCTGAACTGAACGCGCTCAAGCCCGGCAACGTCCACATCCATGCGCCGGGTCACGGCATGGACATCGCTCACTTCGAAAAAGCCGCCGCGGTTGCTGCGCCTCACATCGCCGATCCAGCATTGAGCGTCGGCAAACGCATCCGACGCGCCACGGAAGCGAGCGTTGCAGCAACCGGGCTCAACATCAATCTTGGCATCGTCCTCTTGTGCGCGCCCCTCGCCAAAGCCGCCGCTGAAACGGATGCCGGCATGGGCTTGCGCCGCCGCTTGGCGATCATCCTGTCCATGCTCGACGCGAACGACGCCGCTGACGCGTTTGAAGCGATCCGCATCGCCAATCCGGCAGGCCTCGGTGACGTCCCCGAAGGCGATGTCGCAACGCTCGATCCACACCTCACGCTCATCCAAGCCATGCACTTGGCCGCCGATCGCGACCGCATATCACGCGCCTACGTCACAGCCTTTGAAGATATCTTCGATTTCGCCCTGCCGGTATTCGCCGACGCCCAAAGCTTCACCGATCGCGAAGACCTTGCCGTCACCACGTTGCATATGGCGCTGCTCTCAGAATTTCCCGACACGCACATCGCGCGCAAATTTGGCACGGCAAAAGCACTGGAAGTTCAAGCCGAGGCGGCTGGATTGTACCAGCTTCTAACGCCCGTCGCGACCAACAAGCATTTAGAAAGACTTATGAATTTCGATCAGAGCCTGAAATCGCGCGGACTCAATCCAGGCACCACCGCCGACTTTGTCGTGGCGACCCTCTTTACCGCTCATATGTCACGCCGGAAACTTTCGTGAACCTGCTGGCAGACTGCTACTAAAGGACTTGTCGAGCCTCTATCCAAGGGGCTAAGACAAGCGCCGTGTCCGCAAGGGACACGGACCGTCCATGAGCCGCTCCCGTCAAACGTCGCCGGATCGCGCCTCTTGGATATCCATCGCTGGAGCTGAACAGCAAAGTCCCGACTTTCGACGGGGGTGCGTTGGTGCTCGTATCGTTCAATTCGTGGGAGGAACCCCCCTAAATGGCCAAGATTAACAAAGTCATGATCGGCGAGTCGCTCGTCGGTGACGGCAACGAAGTCGCGCACATCGATCTCATCATCGGACCGCGCGGTTCGGCTGCTGAAACGGCATTCTGCAACTCGCTGACGAACAACAAGGACGGCTTCACGTCGCTCCTCGCCGTTCTGGCTCCAAACCTCGCCTGCAAGCCGAACACGATTCTCTACAACAAGGTCACGATCAAGGACGCCCGTCAGGCCGTTCAGATGTTTGGCCCAGCCCAGTACGGCGTCGCCAAGGCGATCCAGGACTCGGTTGCTGAAGGCGTGATCCCAGCTGCAGAAGCTGACGACGTCTATGTTTGCGTCGGCGTGTTCATCCACTGGGAAGCATCTGACGATGCGAAGATCCAGGATTACAACTATCGCGCAACGAAGGAAGCTCTGGCCCGTGCCGTCGCCGGTAAGCCGACAGCCGCCGAAGCAACCGCTCAGCGCAACTCTGCCTCGCATCCGTTCGCTGCCAAGTCTTGAAGCGGGCACCGTCCACAGCAGGAAGATCATAAACACAACACGTCCCCACCTATGAAGGTGGGTCTGCTGCAGCGATTGGGCCGACTTCTCTCAGGACGTTACAGCGGTTGATCCGAAGATGGTGAAGCGGAGTAGCGTCCGTGGAACGCTTCGAAATCAACTGAAGACTTTATCGGCCGGCGATCTCTTTGAGATCTCCGGCCGAAATTTTTTCATCATGCAGCGCCGACGCGATGAGAGCACCGACGGCTCCAGCCGCTCTTGCCGCTTCGAGATCCAGCCGATGGCGGATACCGCCCGCTGCATAGACACGACGCCCCCCCGAGCGCCGCGAGATATCACGAATGCGTGGCACGTCCGGCCCCTCGTCGCTACCGATCCGTGCCATCGTCATGACGATCACGTGGTGCGGCCACAGCGCGGTATCGTTCAGCAACGCCGCCGGTCCCATAAATTCGTCGCCGTGAAAATCAAGCGACAGCACGGTCCTTCCCGGCGCTTCCGCAACCAAATCTTTGAGCACCGCGACATTCTCGAGCGTCTCCGACCCGATCACGAGCGTCGTCACGGGCGCCGCAAGCAGCGTCCGGGCAGCACTGCGCGAGCCGGTGCCCGCATCAATCCATATTTGCGCGTTGGGGAGGGCCCGGCTCAGCGACGGCACAAGGTGCACGTTCCGCCCCCGGCCCTCAATGCCGTCGAGATCGGCAATGTAGATTTTTCCAAACGGATGCATTTTGACGAGCGCCTTCGCGACCGCGACCGGGTCGGTCGTCCCTGGCGCCAATGGCGTCACGATCGGCTTGTAATTTGCCCGCTCCCCCCGGCGCGCCCGGACAACCTCTCCGCGCGACACGTCGATAACCGGGATGATCTCCATTCCTTGTCTCCTCGCGGGGTTCGTTTATTACGGCACCACGTCATGGAACCTAACGCATGAGCACTATCGCAGGATTGGATGTCGGCGGCGCGCATCTGAAAGTCGCACGCATCGACGATGGCCGCGTCGTCGCAGTCGGCCAATTTGCCTGTCCGCTATGGCGTGGCTTGGACCGGCTGGACGCCGCACTGGATGAGGCAGCAGAGTTAACGCGCGCCGCTGACAGGTACGCCGTCACAATGACCGGCGAACTGTGCGAGATATTCGCAACGCGCACCGAAGGCGTGACCAAGCTTGCAGGACATCTGACCGCCAGCCTAGGGCCTGCGGTGCGCTTCTATCGCGGCCTCAACGGGTTTTGTGATGCTGCCGCCGTGGCGGCGTACACGCATGACATCGGCTCCGCGAATTTTCTCAGCACTGCGCAGTTGATCGCGAAGATTAAGCCCAAATCGCTGTTGATCGACATGGGCTCGACGACGACCGACATCATTGCCTGCGATCGCCCACACGGCTTGACCGATGCCGAGCGTCTGCAAACCGGCGAACTCGTCTACACGGGGTACACGCGAACGCCCGTCGCCTCCGTCGCCACGCGCGGTGTGCTCGCCGGTCAGTGGCAGGGCCTCGCCCGCGATGCGTTCGCCACAATGGCCGATGTGCGCCGCGTCCTGGGCACACTCC
>JANOCZ010000388.1:0-1945 GCA_031412455.1 Hyphomicrobium sp.
CGGTTGCCTTCATGCCCGATATGACGGTTCCGAAGATATTCAGCGACATGTTCTGGGGCGGCTTATGGGGCTCCCTGTTCGGCCTGATCCTGGGCAGCCGTCCCGAAGGCGCGATGACCGTCAAAGGCGCCGTGCTCGGCATTGTCGGCCCGGCGCTGATCGGCGTGTTTTTGGCCGTCCCCTTGCTGACCGGTCGCTTTCCGCCATTCTTTGGCGGCGACGTCAGCAAGATCATCCCAGTTGTCGTGATCCTCGCCGGCTTTGGTGCAGCGACCGCCTGGCTTTACGGCCTGTTCCGCTACGGCCGCCTGCCGTAGTCGACCGCTCAAGGACGACTTCTACGAACAGGCGGCATCGCGAGATGCCGCCTTGTTCTTGAGACCCACTTTCGTTCTCGCAATTCGCGCTCAAGCCACCATATGCAAACTCAGATGAGGCAATCTTGAACATTGATAAGCGAGCAACGCATATGACTTTTGCGACCCTTATTTTGGTTGCGGCAGCGCTTGGCGCGACCGCATCTCTCGCACACGCCGCGGGCAAACGGACCAAACCCGCCTACGCGCCGGCCGGTCACTCGAAACCCGCCGCGCGAGACTGCACGCCGATCAACGGCCGCTACGGCTATTACGGCAATCCGTGGTGCGACACCGGTTCTTACCGCCAGGAAGACATTGAATTCCGCGAACGCCAACGTCGGCGCGCCCGCTAAACAACTGCGCTTGGCGGCCGGCTCGACGGAGGAGAGTCGTCAAGCGCCATCCAAAAACGTCATCCCGTCGCCGATGACGGCACGTCATCGGATCCGGCGGACGGGATCCACGCCAAGCCGCCGCATAACATCAGCCTTGCATCCTCAGGCATGCCGCTGCACCCAACCTTGCTCCATCCATCGGGCCGTGGACTCTGCCACCAGCTGCTTTATGGACCCGAGCCACAAGCCCTAGGATGACAATGGGCGCGACCGCCGTGCGGTCAATTCTCATCCATCTTCAGCGCCGCAATGAACGCCTCTTGCGGGATCTCGACCCGGCCGAACTCGCGCATCTTCTTCTTGCCGGCCTTCTGCTTGTCCAGCAGTTTGCGCTTACGTGAAATATCGCCGCCGTAGCACTTGGCGATCACGTCCCTGCGCATTGCCCGGATCGTCTCGCGCGCGATGACCTTGGCGCCGATCGCCGCCTGCACCGGAATCTGGAACAGATGCGGCTTGATCAGCTCTTTGAGCTTCTCGCACATCGAGCGCCCGCGGCTCTCAGCCCTAGCTCGGTGGACCACGATCGACAACGCATCGACGGGCTCGGCGTTGACGAGGATCGTCAGCTTGACGAGATCGCCTTCCTCATAGCCCTTGATGTGATAATCAAACGACGCGTAGCCGCGCGACACGCTCTTCAGCCGGTCGTAGAAATCGAACACCACTTCGTTGAGCGGCAATTCATAGACGACCATCGCGCGCGATCCGACATAAGTCAGCTGCGACTGCCGCCCACGCCGGTCCTGGCACAACTTGAGCACGGAGCCCAAATGCTCGTCGGGCACCAAAATCGTCGCCTCGATCCACGGCTCCTTGATGTGATCGATCTTGACGACATCAGGCATGTCCGCCGGATTGTGCATTTCGATCATCGACCCGTCGGTCATGAACAGTTGATAGATGACGCTCGGTGCCGTCGTGATCAGATCGAGATTGAACTCGCGCTCGAGCCGCTGAATGATGATCTCGAGATGCAATAGCCCCAGAAATCCGCAGCGAAATCCAAAGCCGAGCGCCGCTGAGCTTTCCGTCTCGAACGAAAAACTGGCGTCGTTCAGGCGCAATCGGCCCATCGCGTCGCGCAGGTCTTCGAAGTCGGCGGCATCGACCGGAAACAATCCGCAGAACACAACCGGCTGCGCCTGCTTGAACCCTGGCAACGCTTCGGCGCACGGATTTTTTTCGTCC
>JANOCZ010000389.1:0-6749 GCA_031412455.1 Hyphomicrobium sp.
CCAGCTCTCTAAACCGCCCGCGCTCAACAATGCGCCCGTGGTCGAGCACCAGGATTTCGTCCGCGTCAGCAACCGTCGACAACCTATGAGCAATGACGAATGTAGTGCGGCCATGTCGAAGGTTATCCAGCGCGCGCTTGATCTTGGCTTCCGTTTCGGCGTCAAGCGCGCTTGTCGCCTCGTCGAGAATGAGGATGGGCGCATCCTTCAATATCGCCCGCGCGATCGCTAGTCGCTGACGCTCGCCGCCCGAGAGCGACGCACCCCGTTCTCCAATCATGAAGTCGTAGCCGCCGGGTTTAGCGGCGATAAACTCGTGGGCCTCAGCCAGCTTGGCTGCACGTTCCACCTCGGCTGGCGTTGCGTTCGGACGGCCGATGAGGATGTTCTCGCCGATTGACCGGTTGAAAAGACCAGCATCCTGGAAGACGACGGCGATAGCGCTCCGCAGCGACTGCAAAGTGACGCCAGAGATATCGACACCGTCAATCGCGATGACGCCGTTGAGCGGGGCGCGAAACCTTTGCATCAACGCGATTGCGGTCGATTTTCCAGCGCCCGTTGGACCAACGAGCGCTACCGTATTGCCGGCTTTGACGCTGAAGGAGACGTCATAGATGCCTTGCGGACCACTGCCGTAATTGTAGCTGACGTTAGAAAATTGCACCTCACCGCGAACGGGTGGCAACGCCTTGGCATGCGGTGGGTCCGCACTGGCGACCGACTGATCCATCAAGCCGAACAACAGCCGCAGCGTCGGCGCCTGTTGATGAACCCGCACGACGAAGCCCGAAAGCTGATCCAATTTTCCAATGAGCAACGTCGCAAAAGCAACAAAACTGACAATCTGCCCGACACTGAGTTCCCCGCGCTGGGACAGCACAGCGCCCACGATAAACACCGTCACCATCGTCAGTGTTGCTGCGGCTCGCTGTAGAACGGCGAGAACGCCCCACCATGTCAGCACGGGATACTGAGCTTTCAGCAGATCCTGCATCAGCGCCCGCAGCGCAGCAGCCTCGGCCTGAATGCGCGTGTAACTCTGCACGACCGTTACGTTTCCAATGACATCGACAACCCGGCCCGACAAAGCTGTTTCATAGATCTCAACCGCAGCCTGCCCGCCTGACGTACGTCGCATGACGATCACGTTCATCAACGTGTAGGCGCCAGCGACCCCGAACAGGATCGCGGCCATCCGCAGGTCCATGCTGATCGCCGTCGGGATCAGCAAGAGGATGCCAAAGATTGCGGTGAGTTGATCACGCATGGCGCCAAGCCAAAGCCAGAACAGGGAACTCATACCCGAGAGGATGACACGGATGACCGAGCCTGATCCGCGCTCCGCATGATAGCTTTGCGGCAACGCGATCGCGCGCTCGAAAACGTCGGCCATGTAGATCATCTTCTGCCGGTGCGCCAAGCGGTCGGCAAAGGTCGCAACGACGACTCCCGCCAATATGCTGAACAGCCCGAGAGCTGCCCAGATGGCGATGAGGTGCGACGCATCCTCTTTGCGGCTGAGTGCATCGACGACCCTGCCAAAAAGAACGGGCTCGGCGAGCTGGATTGCTGCAATGACGACCCCCGCGAACGCGAGAGCGAATGCCAAGTATTTCTCCGGCTCGAGCAACCGCAGCGCACGATTATAGATCTGGAGAAGGGTTAGGCTGTCGGCACTCATGATTGATCGCATGTTTGAGAGAAATAACGCGGCTAAGCGCGGCGTACGCAAATTCAACCGCTCCATTTGGCCCGCAGTTCGGCGGCAGCCCCCCGAAGTGGTTCGAATGAAAAATCTATTCGATGGCGCCCAGGCGCAACCGCGACAGCACGAAACAGAACGTTTGCCTTGAGAATTGGCACGTCACGTCCGTCAACACGCGCGAACCACCACGGATGCCAAACATCATTGAGCACGACATAACCACCATTTGGACTGTCGCACTCAATCGAGACAACCGTGTTGCTATAACTGACGATGCGGGCACTGCCGGCTTGTCGCGGCGCATTGTTTTGTTCAGCCTCTAGAACGACAGTTGTTTGCAAATCGACCTCGGGCCATTTGCCGCTCGCGAGCAGGTCGTCAAAATCGGCGCGAACGCTTTGGCTGGCAAACATCACGCGCGGTAGCGCCCGGGGATTTTCATAGACAAAGCCGTCGGCTGTTTTGGCGACGAGCGTCACATCCCCGGGCTGCAGTCTCTTGTCGATCTGATCGATTGGAACGCTGCTGGCGATGTATCGGAGGCCCAAAAGATCGGCGAGATTGGAGCGGTACGACGGAAACAATGGCGAAAAGTTCTTCTGATCGGGAACACCGGAGTGATCGCCCGCGCCCGTGGCCCGGGTGTACAGTCCGAGCCGCAGAGGATTGTAGCCAAGAGTGTTTTCCAACTGGTGGGTCAGCGATGCATTGGGCCAGTGAAATCCAAAACCGACAAGCTCGACCCGGTCGCGCCGTGTCGCGCTCTCTGACGCCGCAACTTTTTGCTTGAGAAGCGCGATTGTCTCGTTTGCCGTATCGGGATCAAGTACGTCGTACATCGGAGGCGGCAATCCTGTTGCTCCGCCCGGAGCGTTTGAATAGCCAAGATCGGCAGCCATGAAGAGAGCGACTCCGCCGACGGCAGTCATGACCGGAACAGGGATCCCGGAGAATGCGTAGAGCATGCCGCCCGCAGCGCTAAGCGCGACCGCTGGAATGAGGATTGCGGGCCATGCATCACCGAGCTTGTCGAAGTGATATGCCAAAAGGCACATCAAAACGAAGGCCGCAGCCGGCGCCCCGAACAGCGTCAATTTTTGCACTCTATGCAACTTGACCGCTGGCTCGGATAAAATCTCGTTGAGGCAAAAACCGGCCAAAACGGCTGCTAAAAATCCGATCAGAAAAACTGCGTCGGCTGGCCGCCGGTAAAGATCCACGCCGGGCAATAAGCTATGCATGAGCTTGAAGGCCGGCGTGTACCAGCCGAGCCCGAAAAGCACTGCAACGACGAGCGCACCACTGAAAAGCCGCGCGCCCGGCCGCCAAATGACGCCCGTGACCGCGCCCCAGATGAGGAGTGCCGCGGGCAAAGCGCCCAGATACATCTGGCCCATATTCTGAGCGATGTAGAGTTGAGTGTCTTTCCACCGGAAACTAGGCGGCCCCCAATACTCGCCCGTATTTCCCGATGACCCAAAAACGTCGGGCGCAAGCGCGGTCAAAAATAGCGCTGGGTGGAGTGACCCGTGACCAGCCCCAAGAAAATCGATCGACGGCCGGTTCGATTGCATAGCCGTGAGCGCCGTCAACAGCACAGGCACTGCGATTACGAGAACGCCGGTCAAACCCGCCACCCAGAGCGGCGCAAGTGATTTGCGAAATGCCTCGGCGCGATCGCCAGCCGTGAACCAACCGCCGACGACGTAGGCAATCAAAAAATAGACGGCGAGTAACGCCACCTGGTCGCGTCCAAGTACGAGGCAGCCCGCCGCAAGACCGGCACCCGCAGCATAGAGCCAGCTTTTTCGTGACAAGGCGCGGTCGAGAAGCAGAAGCGTGATTGGCAGGTAGGCAAGGCTCATGACCTGCCCCACATGCTGAATGCGCCACGCCATCGCTGCCCCAAATCCAAACGCCAGCGCTGAGAGCAGCGCGGCGGCCGAATGCCATCCCTTGTCGGTCAGCCAGACAAAGAGCGACGCCATGCTGACGAGCACGAGTGCAAACAGGGTCGCATCAGCTGCCCAAGCCGTGGGTGCGGGATTAAACAGCGCCAACAGCAGGAATGGCGGTGAAAATATAAGCGACTGCGGATCGGCGATTTGCGGCGATCCCGCAAACACGTTCGGCGTCCAGAATGGACTTTCACCGCGCGCGAAACTTGTCGCCAGAAATTGCAGTTGCGGCAGAAAATGCGCCTTCGCGTCCCACGGTATCGTCACGCGGCCAGACAGCCACGGCCACGCAAGCACTGCCCACGCTGCGAGCAGGCAGACGAGCGACACAACCCGCGAGCCTTGTTCCCGCCCGACGAACCGACTATGAGACAGCGTCATCAAGATCCTTCAATGCGATGCGACGATTCTTCGTTGCCGCCCCTTCGCGTCAATTCTATAACATCGGACGCGGGCGGAGTTTACAGAAAGCTGACGCCTCGAAGATGGCGCTACCCAACGACGCCTCTGCTGGATCAAATGAAGAGCGCGACCTTTTCGCGCCGTTGCGCGATGCCCCACCAGACCGCCCTTACGTCATCGCTCAACTGGGCCAGTCTCTCGATGGGCGGATCGCGACCCCGACCGGCGACAGTCGCTGGATAAACCAAAGCTGTGCCCTCACGCACGTCCACCGATTGCGCGCGAACGTCGATGCGGTCGTCGTCGGAATAGGGACTGTTCTGGCCGATGATCCCTCGTTGACAGTCCGTCGCGTCGAGGGGCCAAATCCAGCGAGGGTCGTGATTGACCCCAATTGCCGTATGCCATCCAGCGCGCAAGTCTTAAAACCGGATGGCGCACGTCGGCTGATTGTTTGCCAATCGCCGCGCCCTGTCGCCGACGGCATCGAGACGATAATGCTCGCTGCAGCCGAGCGCAAAATATCTCCACTAGAGATCATAGCCGCGCTTTACCGGCTCGGATTCCAACGAATTCTTATCGAGGGCGGCGCGGCGACGGTGTCGGGTTTTATCGATGCGGGCGCGGTTGACCGGCTGCATCTCCTGGTCGCGCCGATGATCATCGGATCGGGGATGACGGGCTTGTCGTTGCTGCCAATCCTCAATCTCGACGGGGCCCTGCGTCCGCTGACCCGCGTTCACGTGCTTGACGACGGCGACGTGCTATTTGATTGTGACCTGAAGCACGAAACGCGAAGTCCCAAACGCGAGGCATGACGATGGCACAAGATCCCGATTACACGCTTCCAACGTACACGCGTCCCGCCCGTCGGTTTCATTGGTGGGTCGCAGCGCTCGTTCTGCTGCAAATTCCGTTGGGTCTCTACATGGCCTATCGTGGCACGGACTTGGAAGGCGTCAACGCCAAGGGCGAACCGGTGAAGGGAGTCTTCAACGGCATCGACGACAACGGTCTGACGGACAATTTATACAGCGGCCACAAAATGCTCGGCGTTACAATTCTTCTTCTCGTTCTCTGGCGGTTGACCTATCGCCTGACGCGTGGAGCACCGCCCTCCGATCCCTCCGTGCCTCCGGCGCTGACCGGGCTCAGCCATGCCGTACACTGGTCGATCTACGCGCTGCTGATCGCCGTGCCGCTTCTAGGTTACGTTGGGACGTCGTATTACGGCGCGTTGAACGTTTTTGGTCTGCCGCTGCCCGCTCTGACGGGCAAAGACGAAAAATTCGCTGAGCAAATATTCGAGTTCCACGAACTCGGCGCGTTCATTCTACTCGGTTTGGTTGTCGTCCACTTCGGCGCGGCGCTCTTCCATAAGTTCGTCCGCAAAGACCGCGTCGTCGAACGCATGCTGCCCAAGCGCAATCCTATTGCTTAATAAGGGCTACGATCACACCGGAGCGGCGAACGTGTCGGTGTGGCCAACCTCCGCGCCGGTGCGCTGAACTTTGACCCACGCTTCGAGCGTTTTGTTGTCGACGAGCCCAGTTTCGCCCGCAGCAACCGCATGGCCGCGCACGAGTTCCTCAACAAGCGTGCGATCGTTGCGGCCGAGCTGCCATTGGCTTTCGCCCTCGAGCACAGAATAGTCGTGGAGCTTGAACTGGTCGGCCAACAGCGAAGCAGCCATTGGGCCAGCGGCGGGGCCAAACCCTTTGTCACCGAGATGATGCCGATGGAAGGCGCTTGCGATTTGATTATCGGAAGGGCGGTGCGGTGACCACTTAACCACGCCGTTGCAGCTTAAAACCGAATAGAATGCGGCCTTAACGTCCGCGCAGCGGCTGACGAGCCGGCGGATAAACTCTTCCGAGACGAGATCGAAAAAAGCCGAAGCGGTTACGAGACCTGGATGCCCGCCGAGCGCCGCGCTAAATCCAGTCGTCATGTCCTGAGCCAGGTCAATGGTAGAAAACCGAATGTCGATTTCCGTGTAGCCCTTTTTCAGCAGCAATCCGTCGGGAGTAGCCTCGGCGGCATCTGCCCAAGCCGCAAGTGAACGCCGGGCAGTGGCAAGGAGATCGACGTCGATGTCGATCAATAGCCACGATTGGCGTTGCGGCAACAGCGTCGATGTCATGCGAAGATTTGCACCTGTCCCGCAGCCCAAATCAACGACACTGATGCTCTCGCGCAGCGCAAAGCGCGCTGCAACGGCGCTGCTGATCTCGCCATTGCGAGCGTGCGCGTCGGCATCTTCTCGCAGGCGCAGCCATTCGCTGGAAAAGCGCGTCATGGGCGCATGCCCAGAATAACGGCCGCAACCCGACGCGCCGGCTCATGCCAGGTCGGCAACGTCCGACCCGCGTCCCAAGCCGCATCGGCAAGCTGATCTCGCAATTTTTTGTCGGTGAGCGCTCGGCGCAGGGCCGCCGCCAATTCGTCGATATTGCCGGCCTCGACATGCAACGCCACGCCTCGCCCGGCGGTATCGGCGGCAGCGCCACCGGTGGCCGTGACGATCGGCAAGCCCCGCGCCATCGCTTCGGCGAGCACCATCCCGTAACCCTCAAATAGCGAGGCTGAAACGAACAGATCGGCGCTTTCATAAAAGCGATTGAGGGTCGCCGGCACGACTTTGCCCGCCAGATTGACGCGATCCTCGAGATCAAGCTCTT
>JANOCZ010000390.1:0-7293 GCA_031412455.1 Hyphomicrobium sp.
TACCGGCGCAATATCGCCGCCGGTCAAAAGGGTTTGTCGATCGCCTTCGATCTGGCGACGCACCGGGGCTATGACAGCGATCATCCGCGCGTCAAAGGCGACGTCGGGATGGCGGGCGTTGCGATTGATTCAATCTACGACATGCGGACGCTGTTCGATGGCATACCGCTGTCGGAGATGACCGTGTCGATGACGATGAATGGCGCGGTGCTGCCGGTGCTGGCGCTATTCATCGTGGCTGGCGAAGAGCAGGGCGTTCCGGCAGCAAAACTCGCTGGCACCATTCAGAATGATATTCTGAAGGAGTTCATGGTTCGCAATACTTATATCTATCCGCCGCTGCCATCGATGCGCATCGTGGCGGATATTTTCGCCTACACGTCGCAGCACATGCCGAAATTCAATTCGATTTCGATTTCCGGCTATCACATGCAGGAAGCCGGAGCGACGGCCGATCTGGAACTTGGCTATACGATTTCCGACGGCATCGAATACGTGCGCGCCGGGGTTGCCGCTGGAATGGACGTCGACGCGTTCGCGCCCCGACTGTCGTTCTTCTGGGCGATCGGCATGAATTATTTCATGGAAATCGCCAAGATGCGCGCGGCCCGCTTGCTGTGGGCCAAGCTCATCAAGCAGGAATTCAATCCCAAGGACGACCGCTCGTTGTCGTTGCGCACTCACTCGCAGACATCCGGGTGGTCGCTCACCGCGCAGGATATCTTCAACAACGCGACGCGGACGTGCCTCGAAGCGATGGCTGCGACGCAGGGGCATACGCAATCACTGCACACGAACGGCCTTGATGAAGCAATCGCGTTGCCGACGGATTTTTCGGCGCGCATCGCCCGCAATACGCAATTGCTGCTGCAGCAGGAAAGCGGCACGACGCGGACAATCGATCCTTGGGGCGGCAGTCATTATGTCGAGCGTTTGACGTATGATCTAGCCCAGCGCGCCATGGTGCACATCAATGAGATCGAGGAAACCGGCGGCATGGCCAAGGCCATCGCGCTTGGCATTCCCAAAATGCGCATCGAGGAGGCGGCCGCCCGCACGCAGGCTCGCATCGATAGCGGCCGCCAGACGATCACCGGCATCAACAAGTTCAAGATCAAGGGCGATCGTCTTGTCGAGTTTTTGAAAGTCGATAACCGGCGTGTGCGCGAACAACAATTGGCCAAGCTCGCGCGGCTGCGGTCCGAGCGCAACGAAGGCGAAGTTCAAGCAGCACTCGACGCGCTGACGGAAGGTGCCAAGGGCAGCGCCAACTTACTCGATCTGGCCGTCAAGGCGGCGCGGAAGATGGCCACGGTTGGCGAAATTTCTTACGCGCTGGAGAAAGTCTTTACGCGGCACAAAGCTGAAATCCGCGCCATCTCTGGCGTGTACAAGAAGGAAGCGGCGATGAACCCCAGCATGGATCGCGTCAAATTGCTGGTCGAGGGGTTCGACCGGAACGATGGCCGCCGGCCGCGCATTTTGATCGCCAAACTTGGACAGGACGGCCACGACCGCGGTCAAAAAGTGATCGCGTCGGCGTTCGCGGATTTAGGGTTTGACGTAGACATCGGGCCTCTGTTTGCCACGGCGGATGAAGCGGCGCGGCAAGCGGTAGAGAACGACGTGCATGTCGTTGGTGTATCGTCATTGACGGCCGGGCACTTGACGCTCGTGCCGGAATTGAAAGCGGCGCTGGAGAAGGAGGGACGCGGCGACATCATGATCGTGGTCGGCGGGGTCATTCCGCCGTCAGATTACGAGGAGCTGTTCCGCATGGGCGCGAAAGCGGTTTTCGGACCCGGCACGAATATCCCGGACGCGGCTGCCGATCTCGTCGAAAAGCTGAACGCGCAGCTCGGGTATGGCGGCAAGCAGGCGGCTGAGTAGTTTGCCCGACGCGAGGAAAAATTGCAAAAAAAGAGACGACCCGCTGGGCCGCCTCCTTTGTTCTCATCAATCGCATGGCTAACTAGCGATTCCACCACCGCCGCCAGCGACGATGATCGTGGCGTGTGTTTGGGTGATCGTCGTGAAAATTGTCATGACGCGCCCCAAGGCGATTATGAAACCGCCTGTGTTGCCGACGGCTGTCAAAGCCATCCTCGTGCGCTTCTGTGTGAATCCGGTTGACTCTACGGTGAACCTGCCGGTGTTCCTGATGGTCGGCTTCGTGCGGATTGACGCGATGATGACTTTCACTACGGCGGCCGTAGTCATCGTCGTTAGAGTCGGCCAGTGCGGGGCCAATTGAACCAGCCAGAAGCAGTGCCCCGATTGCCAGAATTACTTTATTCATCTCAAAACTCCTCGAGGCTGGGTAATTCGATCGCCCACAATGGACGAGTTCGTGCCTCTCGTTGCGATCAGCCTAACCGGCGATAAATGAACGCAAGCGATACCGCCGCTTCACGCGCGGTTCACTATTTTAAATCGCCTAGACGGTTGAACGCGTGATGAACGGCCGGGTTAGGCAGAGTTCAGATGATATGTGGAACAACTTGATCCTCAGCGCACCTGGACACGGGCGCCGAATTTCAAAGGAGTTCCTAATGCAAAAGCAATTTTTGACAAGCGCTGCCAGCTTAGTTTTGCTCGCCGTCGTTTCAACTGGTGCGGAGGCTGGTGGCGTGTCGAGCGCCGCGACCGGATCATCGTTGCAAAACTCAAAGTCTATCGTAACGCAAGCGCACTCGTTTCAGAGCGCCCGCTACAAACTAGTCCGACTCGGATATTATTCGATCCAAACCGAGCGGTCGACGCCGCCCTACAGCTTTGTCGCCTGCAAACGCGGACAGCGCTACCATATTCATGTCGATTATTTCGGCGATCTCACGCAGGTCGACGGGGCTGGCAACTGTCGTGACTACGACTCGGAATATCGCGACGATCGTCCACGCTACGGCTACGGCAATCGCCAAAATCGGTACCGGGGCTACGATAACTGATTAGAAGGCGAGGACGATTTAGAGTCGTCCTCGCGTTCCCACGATCGTTGTATTGCAGCGGGGATTTGCAATACTGTGTGAGGTTATGCGCTCTATTCAGATCACTCGGTGATCCACTCGGAACATTTGACGGGCGCTGTGGTGCCCCAGGGGATGATCGGCACGCTCGACGTCGAATTTTCTGGGCTGCCTTCGATCAGCTTGTCGGTGTAGACAAGGTAGACCAACATGTTGCGTTTGGCATCGCAGCCGCGCACGATCTGCATTCGCTTGAAGAAAAACGAGCGGCGCTGGCTGAACATTTCCTCGCCCTGTTTCAGCTTGCGCTTAAAAGTGATCGGCCCATATTGACGGCAAGATAGTGAGGCCTGCGACAGCTCTTCGGCGACGCCGATCCAGCCTTTCCAGCCGCCAATTTCAGGCACGCTGAAGTGACACGCGACGCCTTCAACTTCTGGATCGTCTAACCCGTAGGTGCCAATTTTGGCGTCGGGTGCGAGCAGCTTCCACACCGTCGTCTTTTTATAGATTAGGTCTGGCTCTTGCGCTGTCGCGGTGGCCGCGAAACCCGCCATTGCGATGAGGGTAATCAAAGTTATGGAGGCCGCGCGACGGACACTTTGGCGTAATGCTGATCGGCTCATCGGTTATTCCTTTAACACTTCGACCCTGCAGGCTGTAAGATATGGACGTCTGGCACAGCAATCAATGCCGCGAGCATCGCTCATTCGTGTGCGACTGAACTCAAGGTTATCCGCGAGAGGAACACCGCAATGGCTTTTGACGATCTCAAGATGCAAATTTCTCTCCTCTTGACGCAAATGCAGAACGAGCCGGAAGACCGGCACGAACTCTACCTTCAGCTTAGAGAAAAATTGAATGAGCTTAAGGCAGTGGGCATGCCCCTCCCAGATGACCTCGTCAAAATGGAACGTGATCTCGAGCAGGAATTCGCTGACGATATGAAGGACGAAGCGAGCGGATAATTGCGGCCAAATACTGTAAAGCAGAACAACGATTGGTCACGCTTGCATAAAGCGCAAGACAGCTTGCACCGGTGTCGCGACAGATTTTGGAAGTGTTTTCTCGACCAAGATAATCAAACGATCTAGGTCATCGCGCGGCAAGGCGCGCAATAATTTCACCGCCAGGATGTAGGTCATCGCACCGGCGAGAATGGCGACTGGTAAGCCTGCCGGACTATCGATCGTCGACGATACGGCGAACGCGGCAACGGCGCAGAGCATCGCTGCGATCAGCAAGCGAAGTAACGCGCCGTAGGGCGTGTGGCATTCGAGTTTACGATCGATGTAGGCGACCGATGCGGCGACGACCATGAGTTGTATGGCTGTGCGTCCGATCGCAGCTGCGTTGGGACCATACAGTGGAACGGCGATCAGACCGACGGCGACTGAGAGCACGGCTCCCAGCGCGCCGGTCAGGAAGACGATCCGCGTGCGCTCCATCGCGAAAAGGTAGACCAACGCGACCGAGGCGGTGGCGCTGAAGGCAGCGCCGGACACCAAGATCACGGCTGTCGGAACTGCTGGGGCGAAATCGGCACCGAACAGGAGCGGCAAGAGTTGGGGAGCGATGGCCGCCATTCCCAAGCACGCTGGGAACACAACGAAAGCCATGAGCCGCATGCCGATCGAATAGGCATCGCGGCCCTTTTGAACGGTCTCTCCCCTCGCGTGTTGCGAGAGGTAGGGCAGAAATGCGCCGGTCAATAACATGGGTGCTTGCGTCGCAAGGTTGGCAAGCGTCAAGCTCACGCTGAAAAGACCGGCTGCGCCACTTCCCCAGCTGCGCTCGAGGAAAAAGATCTCCATGCGGGACCAAGCGAAGGCGGTGACGAGATAGCTGGCGTAAGTTTCCCAGGCGAAGCGGTTCACACGCGTTTTCAATTCGGGCTCTATCGCGCCCTTCGTTTTGACCGTCGTGAGGATCATGTAAGCGGGGATCAGCGAGCCCAAGACCGCTGCCATCATCGCGCCCGCTATGCCAAAGAACGTGCCGCCGATCCATGCGGTCGCAATTTGCAAAAATCCACCGGCGATTGCGACGCGCGCCAGTTTGCCAAAGTTTTCGGTGCCTCGCAGATAGCCCAGCGAAAACGCGGCGAGCCCCTGGACCACGCTCGCAACGGCGACGATTGTCCAGAAGAGAAGCGAGTCCTGATAGTTATCGACGCTGATGCGTTCCTGTGCCGGGTGCTGCCAGCCGGTGATTGCGATAGAGCCCGCAAGCACTACCGTCAACGCTGCCAGCGCGAAGGCGAGGCGCTTGAAAAGATAGAGTGTCAGTCCATCGACTTCGGCGGCTCGTCCGCGACTGCGCAGCTCGGGGAGATAGCGCGCGAGTGCGCCAGCTAGTCCCAAATCGGTGGTGATCAGAGCGACGGTAATGATGAAGGTGGCGAAGGCGACCACCCCGGTGCCTTCGACGCCGAGAATGCGCGAGATCAAAATCGTGCTGATGAAGCCGCTCGCCGTCGTCGCTAATCCAGCGATAACGTTATTGGCCGAGTTGCTCGCGAAGCTTCCCGTTCGCGCGTCCGCGGGCACTTGATCGTCCGGCATCGAGAAGCCTTTTTCGATAGCGGTCGAAGCGGCCGGAGCGACACGATTGGACTGCAATTGAACCCCGAGTTTACATGGCTCGCGTGCACTCTCTATGGCCGGGCCCTGTGGCTTGCTGACGCCGTGAGTGTCTCGACGTGCACCCGCCCGCTGCGCTTACGCCAATGCTTTTGATTGTTCTCGTTGAGGCATACAGGACATTGAGGCATGTTTTTCCAACGCCGCTAAGGCGTGCGAATAAGTCGATGCGGCGAGGTGTTCCCGCAGATGAGCTTTGACACGCCGTGCCCGGCTTTGAGCGGCAGCATAGTCGTCGCGGGTTTCACGAAGAAGCTGGGCCGCGTGGTGCGCAGACGGGTCGGCCCATCGGGCGGATTGAACTTGACTATAGTCCGTGTGAGCGTCTTCAAGCGATATCAGGTCGTAATCGACGACATCCTTGGACCCCGGCGGACAAAAATCCATATTGCCAGACCAGCCCGTTGCGATGACCGGAATGTCGCGCATGATCGCGTCGGCGATCGGCAGGCCAAAGCCTTCCGAGCGATGGAGGGATGCATAGACGTCGGCGGACAGCAACAGGTCGTTGAGACTTTCGGGCGACCATACCTCGTCGATCAAGCGGATATTTCCGGCGTCGCCAATGGCGCTGCGCAATCGACCGAGGTCGGCCAGGTGGCGATTGCCGCCATTGGTTTTCAGGATCAATTCGGCCGTCGTGTCGGCGCCGAACGCAAGCTTGAACGCGGCGACGAGAGCGAGCGGGTTTTTGCGTTCGAACGACGAGCCAAAGCTGAAGATGGTGAGGACTCGAAACGGGCGGTCTGCTGGTCGCGGTTGGTGCGGGTTCAAACCTACGCGGCTTTCGACTGGGTGGGGCACGAGCAGCACCGGCTTGCTGGTCGCGCGCTCGACGGCGCTCTGACAGAAGCGCGACGGCACCATCACGGCATCGATGAAACGAGTCGCCTCCACCCATTCCGGCGGTAAAGTTTCAAGTTCCCACGCCCAATAGCCAACATTGTAGCTCTTGTAATAGCTGCTCAGGCGCGAGCGGATGACCGCTGGAAGCAACATCGGCGGATTTAAGTGAAAGATCGATATGTCAGGCGTCGCCTGGGGGCTGTCAGCCGCATAGCTTACCCCGTCATTTGTACCGAACAGATCACTGACGTCGTCAGTTGAGACATGCAGCCCGGCGCGCCTCAAAGTGTCGATGCATAACCGCGCCGACTGGCCGATGCCTGAGGCCGAGGAGAGCAGGCCGACAACGCGGACTCGCTTGATAGGAATATTGAGTGGCGCCGAAGCTGGCTTCAGCAGAGTGGGCAACACTTCGCGTCTGACAAAACGAGCAGGAGCCCGCAGGAATTTGCGAACAAGCGCCTTCGGCGGCGATAAGCTCATGAGCACGCCTCCAGCGTTCGCCATTCGCAAGCTGGGAAGCTTTGCGAATTTGCGAGCATAAATAATTCATATAAGCTATTGAAAGAACATTGTTTCTTGACCATATTTCCGTCCTGACGAGTGTGCACCCCGCCAACGTATGAAAGTGGCAAATGTTCCACGCCGGCTCGGCTTGGGGGCAACTCGTCTCCCAGTGTGAGCGGGTTGCGCTCGCACGGCGCAGCGGATATACAGCCGCATCTCACGATCACGTCTTGAGACGCCGCCCGGCACCCTTGGAGGTCGGAATGCGGCTATGACGCATTTGAATTGTCGGATGCGTCTCAACACACGGAGACGATGCAATGTCTGAGCTT
>JANOCZ010000391.1:0-16288 GCA_031412455.1 Hyphomicrobium sp.
GCGACGGCTGCGAATAGAATGGCTGTTACGCCGCAGCTGTCGTCGCGGAAATCGGCGATCAATGCGCGAAGTCGTGCGCAGAACATGGGAGCAGCCTTTCGCGTCACCGAACCGTTCGGACGTTCAGCTTGTCGCGTAAGCCGTAAAGGTACGCTTAGGGTTTGCGGTTTTGCACTGCCGGGGGATGGCGCAATGTGCGCTAAGGTAAACAGGATCTAACGCAGCGTTTCGATTGCGATCGTTTGCGACAATCGAAGTGTCAGATGGCGAAGAAGTCGGGTCCGCTGCCAATGATCAGGGGGTCGGACTTGCCGACGGCTTTGAGATCGCGGCCTTCGTAGTCCACGGCCAATAAAATCGCGCGAATGGTCTCGAGGCGAGCGCGGCGCTGATCGTTGGCGCGAATAACAAGCCAGGGCGCGATCGCCGTGTGGGTAAAACGGAACATCTCGACTTGTGCTTCCGAATAGGCGTCGAATTTGTCGAGAGCTGCCATGTCGATTGGCGACAGTTTCCATTGTTTGAGCGGATCGTGGCGGCGCTGGTGAAAGCGCTTCAACTGCATCTCGCGGCCAATCGACAGATAGAATTTGAAGAAGCGGATGCCGTCGCGAACGAGCAAGCCTTCAAATTCCGGCGCTTCGCGTAGAAACGTCGCGAGTTGGTCGGGATTGCAAAAGCCCATGACGCGCTCGACACCGGCACGATTGTACCAGGAGCGATCGAACAGCACGACCTCGCCGGCCGAGGGGAGGTGCGCCGCATAGCGTTGGAAATAAAGCTGACCGCGTTCCGTCTCGGTTGGTTTGGTCAACGCCACGGCGCGCGTGTTGCGCGGATTCAGGTGTTGGGAGAAGGCACTGATACATGACCCTTTTCCGGCGCCGTCGCGGCCTTCAAACAGCGCCACGATGCGTCCGCCGGTCTTGATGTTGTGCGATTGAAGTTTCACGAGTTCGGTTTGAAGGGTGATGAGTTCGGCTTCGAAATCTTCCTTTTTCAGGCGCTTATCGTAGGGATAGCCGCCCGACGTCATCGCGGCTTCGTCGAGTTCTTTGGGGAACTTGGGATCGTCGAGCGAGAACGCTTTGGCTTGGGACGCGCGTTTGGAGATTGCTGGCGGTGTTTTCAGTGATGGCGCCGATGCTTCGCCGACACGCGGTTTTGTGTCCGCTTCTGGAGCGCAGTTCTTGTCTTTGGATTTCGCCATGGTCTGCCGCTGCCCTTTATTGCCGGGCGAGCGTAGCATGATCGGCTGAGATCAGCGCAACAGGCAAAAAGAAGACCGGTGCGCCCCCCCGGCCACCGGTCTCCTTCCCCCGTCCCTTAAAGTCGTCGCGGCGCGTTAGGCGGATTCTTTGACCGGCGCGGCAATGGCAACAATTGGAATGTCGGCGTCCTGGCGCTCGCGGCGGCGCGGCGCGGCAGGCTGGAATGCCCGGCGGGCGTGGTGCTCGCAGTACGGCAGCGCTGGGACCTTGTTCTTGCCGCAGAAGTGGAAGTCGGCCATTTGCGGGTCGCCGATCGGCCAGCGACAGCTGCATTCGGTCAACGTCTGAATGGTTTTGCGCTCGGCGAGCGGAATGATCATTTCTTCGGCAGGCGGGACGTAGGCTTCGCCTTCCCCGGTGAAAAGTCCGCGAACCGCGGGATTGCCCGCCACCGCAAATCTTGGTTTTACCGTGCGCTTGACATTGGCGATGCGCGTGCGCGGCCGATGCGTCTTCATGCGTGAGGTGGTTGCCCGCCCTGAAAGGCCGAGGCGATGCACCTTGCCGATTACGGCATTGCGCGTCACGCTGCCCAATCGTCCGGCAATCTGGCTGGCGCTCAGGCCGTCAGACCAGAGCTTCTTCAAAAGCTCAACTCGTTCATCCGTCCACATACGTCAATCGCTCCCTGTCGAGCCGCGCGCGGAGGCGCGGCGTGCACCCCCGGTGCCCGCAGACGAGACGGCAATGATCGACAAAGCCTGGTGATGCGCGCAAAAAAGCACACAGCAAGCCAGGGGATGGCGATCCCAGCCGGTTACAAACGCATGAACTTGGAGACGCTAAACAACGTGCCGACACAACACGGGTGCCCTAAATCGGGGCTCCCAGGCACGGACGCACCACATGAAAGAGGAAGGCAGCAGGTTCGCTGCCACATCTCGTGGGCCGTCGAGGATTAAATTACTACAGGCTGAATCCCCGCTACAAGCTAAGGGTTCGAATGAGGGGGGTATTGACAGGGAGACGTGGCCCTGCGGCCACAGAACGATTCGTAACGGTGGATATGTCGGTATAGGCAACGGGAGATCGTCGTTTGCCCATGGACGCGCAACGACTGGCGTTTGGCGGTGCCGGACCCCAAATCGTTGACACGGTAAAATACGACGCGTATCAAGTATTGTGACGAGGCCGCCAAATTTGGCGGCTTTTTTGATTTTCTGCGCGTCGTCACGCGTCGGCTTTTTTCGTACTTTCAACGAGGATCGCGTCCGCAATGACCGGGTCTCAAGCGGCGCTGGGCGGAAAATCCCAGCCTGCCGTACCCTCGACGGTCACACCATCCGTCGCCGCCAGTGACGCGGTGATGGGAACCTACGCGCGCCAGAATGTCGTGTTCGCGCGTGGACAGGGGTCGTGGCTCTATACTGCCTCAGGCGATGCTTATCTCGATTTTGGATCCGGTGTCGCCGTCAACGCACTTGGTCATGCGCACCCGCGGCTCGTCGCAGCGCTGACCGAACAGGCGCAAAAACTTTGGCACACGTCAAATCTCTATCGCGTCGAAGGACAGGAGCGGCTGGCTGAACGGCTGGTCGAGCTTACGTTTGCCGAGCGCGTGTTCTTCTGCAACTCGGGTGCGGAGGCGTGTGAGGGCGCGATTAAACTCGCGCGCCGGTATCAATTTGTGTCGGGGAAGCCGGAGCGCAATCGCATCGTGACGTTCAGCGGGGCCTTTCATGGCCGCACGCTGGCGACGTTAGCCGCCGGCGGCAATGCAAAATATCTCGAAGGCTTCGCGCCTCAAATGGATGGGTTCGATCAGGTCGCGTTCGGCGATCACGAGGGCTTGGAAAAAGCCATCGGCGAGACGACGGCTGCGATCCTCATTGAGCCGATCCAGGGCGAGGGCGGTGTCGTCTGTGTGCCCGATCAATGTTTGCGTGGCGTTCGCGATCTGTGCGACAGGCACGGACTGCTGCTGATCCTCGATGAGGTGCAGACTGGCATGGGACGCACCGGCCGGTTGTTCGCTCACGAGCGGGCGGGGATCATTCCCGACATCATGGCGGCCGCCAAAGGACTGGGCGGAGGGTTTCCGGTCGGCGCTATTCTTGCCACGGCAGAGGCGGCAAAGGGCATGACGCCTGGCACGCACGGCTCGACGTTTGGTGGCAATCCGCTGGCGATGGCCGTTGCCAGTGCGGTGCTCGACGTCGTCACCGAGCCGGGGTTCCTCGAGGACGTCAACATGCGCGCCCTGCGTTTGAAACAAGGGCTCGCTGGTCTCAAGGATCAGCATCCAAACATCATCGAGCAGGTTAGAGGCGTTGGCCTTTTGACCGGTTTGAAACTTTCGCCGCACATTGCTCCAGCCGACGTTGTCAAAGCGGCGCTGGGAGAAAAACTGCTGCTCGTCGGCGCGGCCGACAACACCGTTCGCGTGTTGCCGCCGCTCAACGTTACCGACGATGAGCTGATGCAGGGCGTCGCACGCTTGTCGCTGGCGCTCTCGCGGCTGGCACGATCTGACGTCAGTTAGTCATTCGACCGAAAATTCATCCGAAGTGATCGATCACCTCATGGCAACGAAGTCTCCCAGACATTTTCTCGACATCAGCGATCTCGACGCGACAGCGTTGCGCCGCATCATCGATGCTGCACATGCAATGAAGAAAGCAGGTAAGAAAGTGCCGGCGGGTCTGCGTCCCAAGGGCATCGATGACGCCGTGCTGGTGATGATTTTCGAGAAGCCATCGACACGGACGCGCGTCTCTTTCGATATCGCCATGCGCCAACTCGGCGGGCAGGCGCTGTCGCTCAATCATACCGATTTGCAGCTCGGACGCGGTGAGTCGGTGGCCGATACGGCGCGCGTGCTGTCACGCTATGCCGATGCCATCATGATCCGCGCTAATGCGCACGCAACGCTGCTGGGTCTGGCTGAAAACGCCACTATCCCGGTCATCAATGGGCTCACGGAGAAAAGCCATCCGTGCCAGATCATGGCCGATGTGATGACGTTCGAGGAGCGCCTTGGCCCCATCAAAGGGCGCACGATTGCGTGGGTCGGTGATGGCAACAATGTTGCTGTATCGTGGATGCACGCGGCTGTGCGGTTCGGGTTCACCTTGCGGCTTGCCTGTCCCAAGTCGCTTTATCCCGAGGCGGCTGCCGTTGAATGGGCACGCACGGAGAAGGGCGCGATTACGGTCAGCGATGATCCGGAGAAAGCGGTCCGTGGCGCTGATTGCGTCGTGACCGACACCTGGGTATCGATGGGCCAATCGGACGCGGCAAAGCGGAAAAAAATTCTCGCGCCGTTTGCCGTTGACGGGCGCTTGATGAGCAAAGCGGCGAAGACGGCGATCTTTATGCATTGTCTACCGGCCTATCGCGGCCATGAGGTTTCGGCGGACGTGCTCGATGGGCCGCAGTCGGTCATTTGGGACGAAGCGGAAAACCGGTTGCACGCGCAAAAGGCTATCCTGGCGTGGTGTCTCGGCGCGTAAGTTAGGCGACGATATGGTTGACTTAATTGAACCCGTTGCGCTGCCTTTGCCGACGGACGATGTGGTGATCATTTTCCGGACGGATAAATCCCGCGTACATGGCCGGCTCGTGCGGATAGGATCGGTTGCGGAAACAATTCTCGCCCGGCACGAGATGCTAGATGCGGCTTCAGCGGCGCTCGGTGAGGCGTTGGCTCTTGCCGCGTTGCTGGGATCAGCGTTGCCAGCCGCCGGCAACATTTCGGTGCAGACGCGGACAACCGGGCCGGTTTCCGTGCTTTACGCGGATTGTGACGCGCCGGGGAGACTTCGAGGGTACGCACGGTACGATGCTCACGCGCTTGTAGCCAAGGGTTCCGCAGCTGGCATTTCATCGTCCTCCGCTGGCGAGGGGCACCTCGCGATCACGATCGATCAGGGAGATGCGGCTGAGCGTTACCAGGGTGTGATTGCGCTCGACGGTCAGAAGCTCGCCGACGGAGCCGCTGCCTACTTCGAGAGCCGCGAGGATTTGCCGACGTTCGTGCGTTTGGCGGTCGCCCAACATTATTCGGCGGCGACACCGGCTGACGTAGCAACGCGGCTGCAATGGCGCGGCGGCGGCATCATGATGCAATATCTGGGAGAGCAATTGCCGATCGGCGACGACGAGACGGACGATCCATGGCAGCGCGTGCGTATGTTGACGGGCACGATCGAAGATCACGAATTGCTCGATCCGTTGCTCGAGCCCGAGCGTTTGCTGCTTCGCCTCTTCCACGAAGAAGGCGTCATTATCGAGCGGGTCGTGCCGCTCAGTGTCTATTGCAAATGTTCGCGCGAAAAAATCGCCGGCGTGCTGCTTGCTTTTGGGCCGGACGAACTTGCCGATATGGTCGATGCCGATGGGAAAATTTTGGTCAACTGCGAGTTTTGCGGAACGAACTACCCGTTCGATCCGGCAGCCATTGCCGAGACGACCTCAAGCTGAATTCAGGTTATTGGCGCAGGATCTTGTCGCTGCCGTTTTTCTCGCGCGGGTCGCCGCTTTCGGGAGGCTTGCCAGTGGTGTCGTATTCGGTTTTCGACCGCGCGCCCGCGACTTGTGCGCCAGACAGCGAACACGTTTTGCCGGTGTCCATCAATTTGAACGCCGGGTTCTGGCGGTCGACCATTTCGGCGCGGGTGACTTTGCCGTCGCTGTTGGCATCGAAATACCCGTGGTTGGCGGTGTCGAACATGCGATCAATCGACAAGACGCGGCTCCATTCGGAGGTGTCGAGCGTCTCGTCGCGGTTGGCGTCGGCGCCGTTGAACAGCTCGGTCGCGTAGGCCTTCCACTCGTCGCAAGTTACGTTGTTGTCGCGATTGCGATCCCAGCTCCCGGCAGCCATCAGAAAGACCCGGTCGGTGTCCGAGACCGATTTGGACCCGGTGATCGAGCCGATGGCGCTCATCGGTGAGGTGCCGCACGCGCTCAGCGTCAACAGGCTTGCGAAGGCGAGTGTCATGCGGGTGTGATAAAACATGTTTTAGGCTCTCAGCGGATTGATAGGCGAGCAATAGCTCACGGCGGATTCGATAGCAATTCGTAGCCCGCCAAATGCGTCACGCACACGGCATGCCTGCAAAAACTTACGGGATTAGTTTATTCCGCGCACGCCTGTCGCCCAGGGGTTACAGTCAATGCAAGTTAAGGTATGAGCGCCGAGGGGGCGTTTAAGATGAATGTCTTGATTTTGTGCACGGCCAACTCGGCGCGGTCGATCTTGGCGGAAGCGATCCTCAACCGGCTCGGGAATGGCCGGATCACGGCTTATTCGGCGGGTAGTCAGCCGCGCGGCACGCCCAATCCCCATGCGATCGAATTATTATCGGCGCTCGGCTATCGCGTTGATAACCTGCGGTCGAAGTCGTGGGACGAATTCGCGACGCCGACCTCGGTGAAGATGGATCTCGTCATCACGGTTTGCGATGCGGCGGCTGGAGAGGCCTGTCCGCTTTGGCCCGGCGTGCCGTTGCGCGTGCACTGGGGTATTCCCGATCCGGCGGGTGTGCCTGGTGGGCCGGACGCGGAGCGCGCGGCGTTTCAGCTGGCGTATGATCGCCTCATGGCGCGGATGCAGGCTCTTGTTGCGCTGCCATTTGAGGAGATGAAACACGACGAGCTGCGGCAGCATATCGGGGAGATAGCGCGCTTCGACGGCGCGACGGCGCAAGCTTCGGGGACAATCATTCATCATGGCAATTAAGGTTACGCTGACGCGCCGCCTGGTCGCGGAATTCATCGGCACAGCAATGCTGCTGGCTGCCGTCGTCGGCTCGGGCATCATGGCTGAGAAGCTCAGCGGCGGAAATACCGGTGTCGCGTTGCTGGCGAACTCACTGGCGACGGGCGCGATCCTGTTCGTGCTAATCACAATCTTCGGGCCGATATCGGGTGCGCATTTCAATCCGGCGGTGACCCTGGTCGTGCGGATGAGCGATGCCTCGAGTACGGCTGATGCTGCAGCGTATGTTGCCGCGCAGGTCGCTGGAGGGCTGACCGGCGTGTTTGCAGCGCATGCGATGTTCGACCTCGCTTTGGTGCAGACATCGCTCACGGTTCGCCACGGACCCGGGCAGTGGATTGCGGAGGCGATCGCCACGTTCGGGCTGATTTTGACAATCCTTGGGACAGTGCGGTTCCGCCCGGACAATGTTGCTGCGGCCGTCGGCCTTTATATTGTTTCTGCGTATTGGTTCACGGCATCGACGTCATTTGCCAATCCGGCGGTGACGATCGCGCGCGGCTTCACGAATACGTTCGCTGGAATCGCGCCATCAGACGTCGCGCTGTTCATTGCCGCGCAGTTGATTGGTGCAGTGGCCGGATGGTTCGCAGGGCGAGAGCTATTTAAGGCCGAGTAACGGTCAGGCTTCAGCCCAATCGCCGAGGTGGGCTAGAAATTCCATACATTTGGTCAGTTCGCTCACGGCAATCCATTCGTCGGCGGTGTGAGCCTGGGCAATGTCGCCAGGCCCGCAGACGATCGATGAAGAGCCGGCATCTTGGAACAGGCCTGCCTCGGTTGCGTAGGAGACGGCGTAGGTTTTGTTTTGGCCGGCAAGTTTCAATGCCAGCGCAACGATTTCCGAGTTCGCATCGACCCTGAATGGGGGAACGCTGTTGACGCGGGTGATTGCAATCGCGGCTTCGGGGGCGATGCGTTGCATTTCCGGAAGGCAAGTCTCGTCGGCGTAAGCGCGAAGGTGGCGTTCGATCGTGCTTGGATCGAGCCCAGGCACCGCGCGGATTTCAAAGCCGAAGCGGCATGACACCGGGATGATGTTGGAGGCAGTGCCGCCGTCCATCAGGGTGACTTGCAGACTTGCGTAGGGTGGATCGAAGCGGGGATCGTGGGCGGTGACCTTCAGCTCGGACTCGATGCGCTCGAGTTCGGCAATCAGCCGTGACGCGTAAGTGATCGCGTTGACGCCGAGATGGGCCATGCTCGAATGCGCCGCGCGGCCGGTCACCTCCACCTGCCAGCGCACCGGGCCTTTGTGCGCATCGACGACGCGCATCGAGGTCGGCTCGCCGACGATCGTTAGGCGGGGCTTTGGAAGTGACTTGCCGAATTCGGCAATCATCGGCCGCACGCCGAGGCAGCCGATTTCTTCGTCGTAGGAGAATGCTAGGTGAATCGGCGTCTTCAAGGCGCGCTTTGTAAAATCGGGTACGGACGCCAGCGTGCAGGCGAGAAATCCCTTCATATCACTCGTGCCGCGGCCATAGAGCCGGCCATCGGCTTCGCGCAAGGTGAAGGGGTCGGAGGTCCAGTTCTGGCCGTCGACAGGCACGACGTCGGTATGCGCCGACAGGGCGATGCCGGATGTTCCTGGAGGGCCGATGGTCGCGAATAGGCAGGCCTTGTCGCCGCCGGTCGCGGGAATGCGCGTCGACGCGACGCCGTGGCTGGTCAAATAGTCTTCGATGAACGCGACGATCGGCAAATTGCTTTTGTGGCTCGTCGTGTCGAAGGCGACAAGGCGCGCGAGTAATTCCTTCGGCGTGTCGATCGGGTCGCGCATAAACTCTTTCGCCGCGCTCAGTTCATGCTGCGCTGGGCATAGGGGCTATCGAGCGAGAAGGCCGGGATGGCGACGTCGAACATCGTGCCGTCTTCGTCCGACATCTGGTAGCTGCCGACCATGATGCCTTGGGGTGTTTTCAACGGACAGCCCGACGTATAATTGAACGAGCCGCCCGGTGGGATGACCGGCGTTTGACCGATGACGCCTGGACCGCGCACTTCTTCGGTGCGGCCAAGCGCATCGGTGATCCGCCAGGTTCGCGTTTTCAACTGTACGACATCGCTGCCGTCGTTGTTGATCTCAACTGCATACGCCCAGACAAAATGGCTCTCCTCCGGCGACGACTGATCGTCGAGATATTTCGCCTCGACGCGAATGCGGATGCCGCGCGTCGTCGCTTCGTAAGCGTGCGGTTCGATCTTTGCGGGCTTTTTGCGGGAGGCCGATTGCAGGGGCTTTTTCATGAGGTGCTCAATTGCTGACGGCTTTGAGGGCCGCGGAGATATCTTCGATCAGGTCTTCGGCCGCTTCAAGCCCTATCGACAACCTAATCATGCCATCGGTGATGCCAAGTTCGGTGCGTTGGGCTGCGGTTAATTTGAAGTGGGTTGTCGTTGCTGGATGGGTCACGAGGCTCTTCGCATCGCCCAGGTTGTTGGAAAGTCGCACGAGGCGGAGCGCATTGAGGCAACGGAATGCGCCGGCCTTGCCACCGTCAACTTCAAAGGCGATCATCTGACCCCCGCCGGGCATTTGCGACTTGGCGAGGGCTGCCTGCGGGTGATCGGCGCGGCCCGGATAGATCACGCGCGTAACGTTTTTCTCGGTGGCCAACACATCGGCGACGCGGCTGGAGGTTTCGCACTGCGCCTTGACGCGCAACGGCATCGTCTCGAGGCCCTTCAGCATGACCCAGGCGTTGAACGGGCTCATCGACGGGCCGGTCTGGCGGACCCAATCCTGCACATATTTGGTTCCGAACTCGGCCGAGCACAGCACAGCGCCACCAAGACAGCGGCCCTGTCCGTCAATGTGCTTGGTCGTCGAATAGACAACGATGTCGGCGCCGAGAGCCAATGGCCGCTGCAGCATCGGCGTGGCAAAGACGTTGTCGACGATCGAGAGAATGCCGTTGTCGCGGGCGATTTTGCAGACGGCTTTGATATCGACCAATTCAAGCGTCGGGTTCGAGGGTGTTTCGAAGAAGAACATCTTCGTGTTTGGCAAGATCGCCGCGCGGAACTGTTCCGGGTCGCGGCCATCGACCAGCGTGCAAGATATGCCAAAGCGCGGACACAGTGTCTCGACGATGTAGCGGCACGAGCCGAACAGCGCCCGGGCGGCAACGATGTGATCGCCGGTCTTCACATAGGACAGGATGGCCGCGGTGACGGCCGCCATACCGGTGGCGGTGGCGCGGCAGTCTTCGGCGCCTTCGAACAGTTTCAGGCGGTCTTCAAACATCGAGACGGTCGGGTTGCCGAAGCGCGAGTATTGGTAGCCCGGATCTTCCTGTTTGAAGCGGGCTTCGGCTTGTTCGGCGCTGTCGTAGACGAAGCCTTGCGTGAGGAACAACGCTTCGGACGTTTCGCCAAACTGCGAGCGCATCACGCCGCCGTGCACAAGCTGCGTTTCCGCGCGCCATCGGGCGTTATTGCCGTCGTGTTTATCCTGTGCCATTCGAGCAGAGCCTTTCGCGCAATAAAAAGCCGGCATCCCTGTTGCGCCGGACTAAAGCCGGGCGCTGGGAAACCGGTGCGCACACGGCCTCTTTAGCGATTTGTTTAACGTGGCTGCAAGCCGGCCGGCAAAGGACCACGAATTGATGTCCGGGATTACCCGTTCGCGCCCCTTGGCGTCAAGGGCGGGTTCGGTTAGAGCGAACGGGTCGCAAGGAACGTTCATGGCCAAATCAGCATCGAAAAAGTCAGATCACGGCTCGCCCGGCGATGATGCTGCGGTTGAGGCGCGGTCTGGAATTTTGCCGTCGCAGGCCGTGGCGCGGCTGATTGCGAGCGGCGGCGTGGCGCTGGCTGAGCCGATCGCCGACACGCAACTGCAGCCCGCTAGTCTCGATCTGCGTCTAGGCGCCGTCGCTTACCGCGTGCGCGCCAGTTTTTTGCCGCAGCCTGGATCGCGCGTGCAATCGAAGCTGGACGAGCTATCGCTGCACACGATCAGCCTCAGTCAGGGCGCCGTGCTCGAGACTGGATGTGTGTACATTGTGCCGCTGCTCGAGAGCTTAGCGCTTCCCGCTGATATCGAAGCGTCGGCCAATCCCAAAAGCTCGACCGGACGGCTCGATGTGTTTACGCGCGTAATCGCCGATGGCGTGGCGGCTTTCGATCAAATTCCGGCCGGCTATTCGGGGCCGCTCTATGCGGAGATATGTCCGCAGACGTTTCCGATCGTCGTGCGCAAAGGATCGCGTTTATCACAGATCAGATTTCGGATCGGGTCGGCGACTGACAGCGACGCGCAGCTGCGGGTGCTGCATCTGGCGCAACAACTCGTGTCGGATGCCGATGCGGATATTTCCGGCGGCATTGCGTTGTCGGTCGATCTCAAGGGTGATGACACGGGGCTCATCGGTTATCGGGCGCGGCGGCATACGGGTGTCGTCGACGTTGACCGGCCCGGATGCTGTCCGGTCGAAGACTACTGGGATCCGATCAAGTCCAGCGGCAAACAGCGATTGATCCTCGATCCGGACCAATTCTACATTCTAGCGTCAAAGGAAGCGGTGCACGTGCCGCCATCGCACGCCGCAGAAATGGTGCCGTTCAATCCGCTGGTCGGCGAATTTCGCGTGCACTATGCGGGCTTCATGGATCCAGGCTTTGGCCATGCGGCCGCCGGCGGACACGGCTCGCGTGTGGTTCTTGAAGTGCGATCACACAAGGTGCCGTTCATTCTTGAACATGGGCAGATCATCGGCCGGCTGATCTATGAGCGCATGACGGAAATTCCCGAGATTATCTATGGCCGGGATCTCAAATCGAATTATCAGGGGCAGGGGCTGAAGCTGTCGAAGCACTTCAAGTGAAGGCTTGCTGCGGCAAAAGCTGCCAAGATTCCGTTCGTTTTGCGCCATTTCCCTGCGTTTTTTGCACGTAGCTTGGTTTTTTGGCCACAAAACGCAGGCTTTTTTCAAAGAACAGCGGAAAAGCCAAGAAAACGCATGTTTTTTGATCGCCGCGTTGTAGTGTGCAGCATCTTTCGATTCGCATGAGGGAAACTAAAATGGCAAAAGCCGCCGCAAAAGCTCCTGCAGCCAAGGTCGCTGCAAAGATTGAAACCGTGACGCTGAAGCACATGGCCGCCACGTTGGCCGAGGCACACGAGATCTCCAAAAAGCAGTCAATCGCGCTGCTCGAAGATCTCGTTGCGCAGATTTCCAAGAACCTCAAGAAGGGCGCGCGCATTCGCATCGGCGGGCTCGGCGTGCTGCAGGTTCGCAAGCGTCCGGCGCGCATGGGCCGCAACCCTGCAACCGGCGAAGCCATCAAGATCAAGGCGTCGAAGAAGATCGCGTTCCGCGCCGCCAAGGAATTAAAAGAAGCCGTGTAAGTCCACGTTCTTTTATGTACGAACGAAAAGGCCGCCTCCCAGGGACGGCCTTTTTGTTTATGCGCGCACAAAATAGTTGGAGATGAAGCGGCCGTAGATTTCGGTCAACGTCTCTAGGTCCGCAGCGCTCGTGTGTTCGTCGATCTGGTGGATTGTCTTGTTGACCAAGCCAAATTCGACCACCGGACAATGGTCTTTGATAAAACGCGCGTCGGATGTTCCGCCGCCCGTTGTCATCGCCGGTATGCGGCCTGTCACCGATTTGATCGCGTCTTTCAAGGTTGCGACGAGCGGGCCAGGCTTGGTCAAAAAAACGTCGCCGGTGCCGGAGAATGTCACATCAAACTTGGCGCTAAGTTCGGCTGCGGCGTTGTCGATAAGCTTGGTCAGTTGGGCTTCGATCGTCGAACGGGTCCAGGCATCGTTGTAGCGCACGTTCAACGTCGCGCGGGCATGGCCTGGAATGACGTTGCTGGCCCTGTTGGGTACCGACACGACCGTAATCTGTAAGTTGGACGGCTGAAAACTTCCCGTGCCGTCATCGAGTTTCGCCGCCGCGAGACGGTCGAGAATCCGAACGAGTTTTGGCACTGGATTGTCGGCGATGGCTGGATAGGCCGAATGGCCCTGTTTGCCATAGACGATCAATTCAGCGTTCATTGTTCCGCGGCGGCCGATCTTGATTTCATCGCCGAGCGCTTGCGGATTGGACGGTTCGCCGACCAGACAGGCATCGATCACCTCGTCGCGGGTTTTTAGCCAGTGCAGCATCTTCGCGGTGCCGTTGATCGAGGGCCCTTCCTCGTCGCCCGTGATCAGGAACGACAGCGATCCGCGCGGCAGTCCGTCGTGCTTTGAGATGTGCCGCAAAACGGCGGCGACAAAGGCTGCTACGCCTCCCTTCATGTCGACGGCACCGCGGCCGTAGACATTGCCGTTGGCGATTTCACCGGCAAACGGGGGATAGGTCCACGCGGCTTCGTCGCCGGCTGGGACGACGTCGGTATGGCCCGCAAAGCATAAGTGCGGCCGGCCGGTGCCGAGGCGCGCATAAAGATTGTCAACGTCGGGTGTGCCGGGTTCAGTGAAGGTCAGGCGGTGACATTCAAAGCCTGCGGGTTCGAGAATATTTTGCAAGAGCGTCAGGGCGCCGCCTTCGTGAGGGGTGACGCTTTCGCAGCGGATCAGGGCTTGCGTCAAGACAACGGGATCGGTCGGGACCAGGGTCATGGCGTGCCTGATTGAGGGTGTGGTGCAAAGGCTGGCGGTGGGATGTCGCGGCTACCTTCGAGGCTTTGCACGATCGTGATCTTTTGCCAAATCTTACTCGACAAGTCAGAGGTCAGGCGTTCGATATCACCGACCGTATCGACGACAACTGCATCGCTGAGTTGCTCGGCGTAGAGCGCGGCGCATTTGGCCGTCAGCGACAACATCTCCGAGCAGTAATCAAGATAGCGCGTCATTTCGAACGCGGTGAGTAAGCGCTCGCTGCGCTTGCCCGCCAGTTCGGTTGAAACTACTGCACGGCGATCCGAGCTTGGATCTTTGGTCAGCTGGTGCATGTCAATGACGTGGACGATGGCGCGCAATTCGTGGAGTGCTTGGAGGGCGCGAGTGCGTTTCCATCTGGTTTCGAAGGTCGATGCAAAGAATGCCGCGCCGCCCAGCACGATCGTCAGATTGACCGCCGCGTCCACGCCTTGCATCGCGTCGGAGAGTTGGTCGGAGCCTTTGAGATTCGAGGCCAACAGCAAAAGTGTGGCAAGGATTGCGAGCGTTGACGCCACGACAAGCGCCAACGTAAAGCGCAGCCCCCAATGCGGGCGGGAGACATAGGCGATCCGCTCCGTCGTTTGGCGGGCGAGAACGATCAAATCGTCCGACACGTGCGCCAAACCTGAGCCTGGAAACCGCTCTGAGATGCGGCGTCCCAAAACTTCAAGTGTGTCGATAATCTTCTCAGGTACGAGCGTGCGATACATCGCCTAGACATGCTGCAGAGTTTGCCGCCGGTCAATGCGTGGGCTAGGTCGCGCGCCGGCCAAAGCGCGAGATGCGAGATTCGCCACTGAGTTCGATTGGCATCGGCACCAGTCTGGAGCCTGGATGAGCGCGGCGGGCTGCGGCAACTTTTGCCGATGCGCGGCGGACGTTTTCTGCCAAGTCAAAATCGAGCGGATCCAGTTCGGGTTCGACCTGGGAGTCGGGGGTGGTCGCTGGTCCATACTGGTTGTGATGGCCCTCGCCTTTCAGGCACCCCAGTTCAAAAATGTACCAAACAGCGGCGAGAATGGCGGCAATCTTGGAACCTGTGTTCGGCATCGTCACGACGAGCAATAAAGGGACGCCGTAGGCTAGCGCCCACCAGCCGGAGCGGCTGCGGTCGTGGACGCGTTTGATCGCGAGTGAAAAGCCCATCCAGACGAGCGCGCTCGAAATGATCGCGAAGACGAGCAATAGGGATGAGATGACCTTCATCTGGGCGCCGGGCGTGGCGGTTTTGACCATTTCCCCGGTTAGGCCGTTGTTGGCGATCCAACCGCTCCAAATGGCAAAGAAGACCGCCATTATGCCAGCCAGCGCCAGCTGTCCAAGCCACCATTGCGAGCGGCTGATACGTCCCTGAAAGCCGAACAAGAGTTCAAAAATGCTCATGGCGCACTCCACCGAATTATCTTCAGAGTTGTGCCGCACGAAGATTAATTTGCTGTTGCCGTTGGCAAAATAACGCTGTTTAGGCCGCGCATCGCCTCGTTAGACTAGAGCTAGGTGTCCCCGCCGCGGCTCAGTCCCTTAACAATTCGTTGATGCTGGTCTTGCTGCGGGTCTTCTCATCAACGCGTTTGACGATGACGGCGCAGTAGAGGTTCGGGCCGGGTTCGCCGTTTGGCAGCGGTTTGCCGGGCATTGAGCCCGAGACGATGACCGAATAGGGCGGGACTTTACCAAACATTTTTTCGCCCGTAGCGCGGTCGATGATCGTGGTCGAGGCGCCAAGGTAGACGCCCATCGACAACACGGAGCCCTCGCCGACTTGAACGCCTTCGGCGACTTCAGCGCGGGCGCCGATAAAGCAATTGTCTTCGATGATGACCGGGCCGGCTTGTAACGGTTCGAGCACGCCGCCGATGCCAGCGCCGCCCGAGATGTGGCAATTCTTGCCGATCTGCGCGCACGAGCCCACCGTCGCCCAGGTATCGATCATCGTGCCGCTATCGACATAGGCGCCGAGATTGACGAACGACGGCAGCAGCACGGTACCCGGCGCGATATAGGCCGAGTGGCGCACGATAGCGCCTGGCAGGACGCGGAAGCCGGCCTTGCGGAAATGCTTTTCTTTCCAGCCTTCGAACTTGGGGCGCACTTTATCCCAGTAAAAGCTGTCAGCGGGGCCGCCAGGGATCATTTGGTTGTCGTTCAGCCGGAAGGACAGCAACACGGCTTTTTTCAGCCATTGATTGACGACCCACTCACCTGAGATTTTTTCGGCGACGCGAGCTTTGCCTTCGTCCAGCATCTCGAGGGTATCGGTCACCGCTTCGCGAACTTCGCCCTTGGTCTCGAAGCTCAAGGTGTCGCGGGCTTCCCACGCGGCTTCGATGGCTTTTTGCAAGTCGTGGTGGGACATCGGGATCTCTCACGGCGGGGCGATTCAGGTTGGCCGCGTTGTGGCCTTCAGCCCGCGTTGTGTCAATTGCTGGTCGAGATGGGCTCTAAATCGGCCTCATCCTCCTAAGTCAGGCAGAAGAAGTGCGACTTCTGCAGAGCCGTCGGCCCCTTGCGTGCCAGAAGAATAGCAGCACTTGTCGATATGTGTGTAATCTGGTACACACATCATGTGGAGATGCGACATGCGGGTCGAACGGAATAGCCGCCAGATTTTGTCTCGGCTGAAGCGTGAAGGTGGGCTGTTTGTTGGCGCCGAAGGATCGCATC
>JANOCZ010000392.1:0-4443 GCA_031412455.1 Hyphomicrobium sp.
TGGCTGGGATGGCGTAGATCGCGCGGGCAGCCTGTGCGCCGCCGGCTGAGCGCTCGATCGCGACGCCGATGCGAATGGCGGAGGGCTGGGCGGTGGCAAACTCTTTGGCGAACTTGCGGATGTCGGCTGCCGAGACGCCAGTGATTTTTTCGGCGTACTCGGGCGTGAAGTCAGCGGCGCGTTCCTTCAGTTCCGGGAAGCCGTGGACGTAGTTATCGACGTAGTCCTGATCGACGAGGCCTTGCTCACACATTGAGTTGATGACCGCTAAGGCCAGCGCGCCGTCGGTGCCGGGCTTGGGGCAAATGTGCCAGTCGCCGGCTTTGGCGGTACGCGAGCGATAGCTGTCGATGACGACAATTTTGGCGCCGCGCTTTTGTGCTTCGAGTACGAATGGCCAGTGGTGCAGGTTGGTCGAGATCGAGTTGCACGCCCAGATGACGATGTACTTGCAGTGAACGAAGCTTTCGGGATCGACGCCGCCGGTCGGGCCGTAGGTCATCAGCCACGCGGTCGAGGAGCCTGAGGTGCAGTAGGTCTTTTCGTTTACGGTCGTGCCGAGCTTGTTGAAGAACGGATCGCCGGAATTGATACCTTGCACGAGACCCATGTTGCCAAGGTAGCTTTGCGGCATGATCGCTTGGCTGCCGTACTTGGCGATGATCTCGCGCCATTTTGCGCCGATCGTCGAGATGGCTTCGTCCCAGGTAATGCGTTCGAATTGTTTGGAGCCTTTCGGTCCGGTTCGCTTCATTGGGTAGAGGATGCGGTCGGGGTTGGCGTGGTGGTCGTGGAAGTCCTTTAGCTTGACGCACAGGCCGCCGCGCGTGAACGGGTGGTCCTTGTTGCCGCGCACATCGACGAGGCGGCCGCCTTTCGCTTCATAGACCATCGAGCATGTGTCGGGACAATCGTGCGGACAGGCACCGTGAAAAAATTCCGATTTGAGCTGTTCGTTCATGACGATCCTCCGGTTTTTTTTGGTGGTGCGTCAGCCGTGACCGCGCGCGCCCTGTTCGATGCGGAGCGTCGCATTGGACATGCGGCGACGCAACCAGCAAACGGGGCTCAGAGGCGCAAAAAAAATCGAGATCAGCGCGGCCGGGTGGTCGTCATCGGTGGCGTGACGGGGCCGGAGCCTCCAATGCTTGGGCGCTGAATGCTTGGGTTTTGAGAGTTGGGCTGATTGCGCTTGTATATTTCGTAGCAGTTGGGCGGCGAGCCTAGGAAGCCATACGGGCACGATTGGGGAATTTTAAGCGGCCGTGGAAGGTCGAGGCGGCAGTTGGGGTAGACGCCCGATTGGTTTGGCCCGCACGCCTGCTGGCTTGGAAGGCGGCTACAGTTGAGGCCGTTCCAGGAGCCGCCGCTCAGTTCGCAGTTCTCGATGCGGTTCGAGCGGTTGGAATTCAAATCTGGGTTTGAGCTTGAACTGGGAGCTGGGACTGCGAGGCAGCGGCTACCGGTCCAGCGGCGGCCACGATTGATGCAGCGGTCGCGCGCGGACGTCCCCTTTATGCAACGGCCTCTCGTGTTGCGCTGGAAGCCCGGCTGACAGACGCAGCGGCGATCATCGTCAAGGACTTCGTTGGGGCCAGGCGTGCAGCGTGGCGCTGCGGAGACAGGCGTCGGACTCGCGATAGCCACCGCGACCAGCAGGGCCAGCGCCGCTAAAACTTCTTGCAATCTCCGGGTGACGATCATCAGCGGCTCCAGGCAATCCGTCGACCTTTATGTAACGCCGCCGCGACGGCAATAGTCGCGGTAGGAGCCGCAAAAATTCCACTTGCTTTCCCGGGCGCGCTTGGCGGCCGGCTCGAGGAACGAGAGTCGCCAAGCACCGATAGAGACGTGATCCCGGGTCGCGCAACTTCACTGCATTTGGTTGCTTTTCCCGGGAACGCAGTGGAGGAATCGCCCATATAAGCAGCCTGCGTCAGGGTTTTGCAGAGAGCACCTGTTTTAAAACATCGACCTCGCCGCCGAGCCAGCGATGTTTGTCCGGCTGTTCAGGCGTCTTGCCGAGTCGATCTGGAAAGCGGGCGCGATAAAGCTCAAGCCATCCTGCTCCTGGTTTGACGGGGCGTTGCTGGGGCACGCCCGCCAGTTTGTCAAAGATCGCTGGATCGTTGAGACCCGCCACGGTTTTGGCGACGAGCCGAGGAAGCGCGCCGTCATTGAGGCTGTACCAGTCTTCGCCGCGCGAGGCACCGAGTTCGGCCAGCGCGACGAGCGGCATCACGGCGAACGCGTGGTAATAGAGCGCCCGGCCTTCGCGGGCCATTTCGAGCGGCAGGGTGCCATCGACTGTGATATCGCGCGCCGCGTCGGCCATGATCGCCTTGGCCTGTTGCCAGTGAGGATCGCTATCGGTCGCGCGCCCGACTGCGCCGAGGGCAAGGCCCATCCAATACCAATGATTGTTGCGCTTGATGCTTTGATCGTTGAAGTGCGCGGACGCGGCGTCGGCGATTTTCATCAGCCACGATTCGATCACGGCTCGGTCTGCGGCGGGTGCCCACTGTTTGAGTTTGAGGTAGGCCAGCGCGATGCCGGCCAGATCCCATTTGCGTTGCGCCTCAGCTTGTTTTCCCGCGAACGCTCCCAGATAGGCGCCGCCGTTTGCCCAACTGCTGAGCCACGTCAGCGCGCAGGCGATCGTATCTTTGTTCGATGAGCGCTGGCGATGGGCGCGGTCGGCGAGCTTGGTGACGTGACTTAGGTATTCGAACAGTGGCGCGGTTTTAGCTTTGTGTTCTTCCATCCGGGTCGGTTCGACGATTGAGCCGGCGCTATCCTCATAGAAGCGCTCGAGCGACAGATCGACGACAGGGGGCGGGACGGTTGCGCAATCTTCGGCGAACGCTGCGCCTGGGTATGCCGTCAGCAGGATAGCGAGGAGCGCTGCAATGACCCTGAAAGCTGCCGCCACGTTATGTCTCCGTATCGAACTTCAGACGCCAGACACAGATGCGGGGATTACGGCACATCCGCGGCCGCGCATGCGTCGGCGTAAGTGTGGACGCCGCCGTTGGCATCGCGCACCAGATAACCCGCGCCGTCTTTCGAAATCGTTGCGTCGGACAGCGGAATTTTGCCGAACGCACCGGGAAGGTCGAGCACATAAGTCGGGAGCGCTATGCCTGACAGGCGGCGGCGCAACTCACCCATCAGGGCTTGGCCCTCGGCAATCGTGGTGCGGAAATGAGCGGTGCCGGGCGCAAGGTCGCCGTGATGCAGGTAGTAGGGTTTGACGCGGGCTTCGACGAGCGCGCGCATCAAGGCCTCGAGCGAGTCGGCGTCGTCGTTTACGCCTTTGAGCAGGACAGTCTGGCTCAAAAGCGGAATGCCGGCATCGACAAGTTTCGCAATCGCCCGGCGTGCGTCGCTCGTCAGCTCGCGGGCGTGATTTGAATGCAGTCCGACGAAGACGGTTTTCTCTGATGCTTTGAGGGCCGCGATCAGGTCGTCTGAGATGCGGTCTGGATCAACGACGGGGACGCGCGTGTGCCAGCGCAAAACTTTGACGTGGGGGATTTGACCCAACGCTGTGGTCACGTCGTGGATGCGGCGCGGCGATAGCACGAACGGATCGCCGCCCGTCAGGATAACTTCCCAGATGGCTGGTGTGCGCCGAATGTAGTCGAGCGCGGCCGCCAGATCATCGGGCGACATAGCTTCGCCAAGGTCAGGGCCGACCATTTCGCGGCGAAAACAGAAACGGCAATAGACCGGGCAGACGTGAGCTAGTTTCAACAGCACGCGGTCGGGATAGCGATGCACGAGGCCCGGTGTCGGGCTTTTCACATGATCGCCGATCGGATCGCTGCGTTCGGCTGGATGCGTTTGCAGTTCGCGAGCATCGGGGATGAACTGACGAGCGATCGGGTCGTCAGCGTCATCGCGATCGATAATGCCGATCATAGCCGGCGTCACGGCGATCGCGTATCGCGCTCCTACGCGAGCGAGGGCGGTGGTCTCTTCGGGCTCGATCAGGCCCGCTTCAGCGAGGTCGCCTGCGGAGCGCAAGGTGGTGCGTGGGGTCACTTTGCGGGCCAACTGTCGGTGTCGTGATCGGGATGCTGGTGTGAAACGATGTCGTTCAAGAATGGCGCGGAGACCAAGTCATCACCCGTGACGCGTTTTTGGAGCGACGCGATGCCGTCGGTGTAAAACAACTTGGCTTCCACGCCGAATTGGATCGTTGGTACGACGCGACTTGGATCGTCGAACGCGCCGATTGCTAGTGCGATCCCGTCGGGTGCTTCGTAGGTCAGCGGAGTGCCGCACGCGTTACAAAAGCCGCGCTTTACGACATTTGAGGATTGAAAATATTTCAGCGCGCCACGTGTCCAAATGAGTTTTGCTTCGCCGATCGATACGAGCGGCGCGTAGAATGCGCCGAACGCCTTCTGGCACATCCGGCAATGGCAAACGGACGCG
>JANOCZ010000393.1:0-7270 GCA_031412455.1 Hyphomicrobium sp.
GCGGCATCGACCGGAAACAATCCGCAGAACACAACCGGCTGCGCCTGCTTGAACCCTGGCAACGCTTCGGCGCACGGATTTTTTTCGTCCGTCACTGTGTCGCCGACGCGCGTGTCGGCAACTTCCTTGATCGCCGCGGTAAAGAAGCCGACTTCGCCTGGAGCGAGTTCCGGCAGCATTTCCTGTTTGGGCCGGAAGATGCCGACGCGCTCGACCTGATAGTGGCCGCCCGTCGCCATCATCTGCACTTTTTGCCCGCGCTTCAGCACGCCGTCGATGACGCGCACGAGGACGACCACGCCCAGATACGCGTCATACCAGCTGTAGATCAGCATCGCCTTGAGCGGCTTGGTCTTGTCGCCCTTGGGCGGCGGCAAGCGCGTGACGATGGCTTCCAGCACCGCTTCGACGTTGAGCCCGGTCTTGGCCGACACCCCGACCGCATCGGACGCATCGAGCCCGATCACATCCTCGATCTGCTGTTTGACGCGATCGGCGTCCGCCGACGGCAGATCGATCTTGTTCAGCACCGGCAAGATCTCGAGATTACTGTCGAGCGCCTGATAGACGTTGGCGAGCGTCTGAGCCTCGACGCCTTGGCTGGCGTCGACGACCAGAATGGCGCCTTCGCACGCCGCCAACGACCGCGAGACCTCATAAGCGAAGTCGACGTGACCAGGCGTATCCATCAAGTTGAGCTGATAGACCCGCCCGTCGTGAGCTTTGTAATCGAGCCGGACGGTCTGCGCTTTGATCGTGATGCCGCGCTCCCGTTCGATATCCATCGAATCGAGGATTTGAGCCTTCATTTCACGATTGGAGACGTTGCCGCACAGCTGGATGAGCCGGTCGGAAAGCGTCGATTTTCCGTGATCAATGTGCGCGATGATGGAGAAATTGCGGATGTGGGAGAGGTCGGTCATGCCGGTGCTTAGCACCTGGTCTTGAACGGCAAAAGGGGCGTTAGGAGAGCCGGTCAAGGCGTCGCGGTCTTTTCCAGTGTTTTGATGGAAAACAGCAACCCTGGTGCGTCAAGCGGCGTTGTGTAAGAATAAGTCCACCCCAATGGCCGTGGAGCCCCCCATGAACGCAACCTCAGGACTTTTCGACAACGCTGCCTTTAAAGCGCTCGGCGATGAGCAGCGCAAGGCCATGACGGCGGCGTTCGACGCGATGTCGAATTGGCGCCAAGAACTCAATTCGATGTCCGAGAAAAACAGCGCTGCTGCGTTCGACAAGATGTCGAGCGCCGCGAAATCACTGGGCTGGCCGTCCGAGTTTGTCGAACTGACCCGCCAGCAAATGCAAAACGTAACAAAGATGCAGACCCAGGCGATGGATCAGGTCATGAACGTCTGGCAGCATCAAGTGACCCAGCCCGGCGCCAAGATGGATATGCCAAACTTCCCTGGTATGCCCAACTTCCCGGGCATGCCGAATTTCCCGGGCATGCCGTCATTTGGCGGCTCGTCGAACGCAATGTTCCCCGGGATGCCGGATATGGGCGCCATGGGTTCGATGCCGATGGTTCCGATGCAGTTCTGGATGCAGGCCGCTGAGATGTGGCAGAAAAGCTGGCAACAAGCGCTGGGCAGCATGATGGAAGCCCAGAAAACGATGATGACGCCGCCGGGCTCGCCGCCCAAGTCTGGCCGCTAAACGCCATCTGTAAGGTTAAAGCAACGCCCCGTGCCTCGAGCATGGGGCGTTTTTGTTGGTGGATGAGCTTTGAATTCGCAGCGCACCTTGGCTTGCGGGCAACGAAGCGACTGTTTATCGTCCGCGCCGGGGAAAGCTGCTCGCGGCGTCTCAAGGCGATAATCAAGAAGCACCGTCCGCGTCACGCGCGGGCGATGGGGGAACATACATGGCAGCGACGAACACTCAGGCCGCATCGGCTGGAAGCACATTCGGCCGCGATCTACTCGCGTCTATCGTCGTCTTCCTTGTTGCACTTCCTCTCTGCATCGGCATCGCCGGCGCATCGAAAATGCCCGAGTCGGCCGGACTGATCACCGGCATTGTCGGCGGCATTCTGGTCGGCATGCTGGCTGGGTCGCCGTTGCAGGTCAGCGGACCGGCCGCCGGCCTCGCGGTTCTCGTCTGGCAACTCGTCGAAAAATTCGGCGTGCCGATGATCGGCGTGATCGTCTTCTTTGCGGGCCTGATTCAGCTGATCGCCGGCGTACTCAAACTCGGCCAGTGGTTCCGCGCCGTGTCACCTGCCGTAATTCACGGGATGTTGGCTGGCATCGGTATTCTAATTCTAATTTCGCAGTTTCATGTGATGTTCGACAGCACGTCGTTCTCCTCAGGCCTCGAGAACCTCAAGAACATTCCATCGACCGTGATCAATGCGATCAGTGTCGGTGGCACACCGTTGACCGCCGGCGGCATCGGCATTCTCACCATCGCGACGATTTTTGGTTGGGCGGCTATGGCGCCGAAAAACTTGAAGGTCATTCCAGCGCCCCTCGTCGGCGTCGCCGTCGGCATGTTGGCCGCAGCCGTCCTCAATCTCGACGCGATCAAATACGTGACGGTCCCGTCCGACATTCTATCGAATCTGTTTTCCGGCTCGATGTTTCCATCGCTCGCCAACCTTGGGCGGATTTTTGAGCCTGCCGTGCTGATTGGCGCAATCTCCGTCGCCTTCATTGCAAGCGCCGAAACGCTGCTCTGCGCGACGGCCGTCGACGCAATGCATTCCGGCCCGCGCACGAAGTACGACCGCGAGCTGACCGCGCAAGGCGTCGGCAATACGGTCTGCGGTCTTCTGGGTGTGTTGCCGATGACCGGTGTGATCGTTCGCTCCGGCGCCAACGTCGAAGCTGGCGCGCAAACGCGCGCATCGGCCGTCCTTCACGGCATCTGGCTGTTGTTGTTTGTCGCCCTGATTCCATGGACGCTGGGCTATATCCCCAAAGCAACGTTGGCCGCCGTGCTCGTCTACACCGGCTACAAACTTGCTTATCCGAAAATCGTGCCGGCCTTGATGAAATTCGGCAAGGCCGAAGTTTTCATTTACGCCATTACGATTGCGACAATCGTCTCGACCGATCTGTTGAAGGGCGTTGTCACCGGCCTCGTGCTGTCGCTTCTCAAACTGCTCTACGCGTTCTCGCACCTGACCGTCCGCAAGGAAGAAGATCCAAGCCAGAACCGCGTCGATCTGCACTTCGACGGCTCGGCCACACTGGTCCGCCTGCCGATCCTCGCGCGCGCACTCGAAGCTCTGCAGCCCGGCACCAATGTGCACGTCCACTTGGGCGAACTCGATTACGTCGATCACGCCTGCCTTGATCTGCTGACCAATTGGGAGAAGCAGCATAAGGCCACAGGCGGGTCGCTAACGATGGATTGGGCAACGCTCGAGGGCAAATATCACGATCGCCACGGCACGGGCCCAACGAAGGTTATCGCGCCCAACGTTGCCTAATCGCGGTATTAAGCCGAAACCTGCGGCTCAGCTTTGAGGCCCGCAGGTTTCGCAAACCGCTTGCGGAAAATCGCATACGCCGCCGTGAACGGCCGCAGCATGATCACGTCGATCGATCGGAAATCCGCGGTCTCCTCGCCGATGCCATAAGCATCGATTTCCCGGCCCCGGGGAATATGCAGCGATCCAGCCAACCGGTCCCACACCGACAGCGCGCCGCCAAAGTTGCGGTCAAAGTGTTCCGGTTTGTTCGAATGGTGGATCTGGTGCATCGCCGGCGAGATCACCCACCGCTCGACGGCCGGCCCAAACGAAATCCAGAACGGCGAATGCCGCAGCACGCCGCCGCACACGTTGAACACGAATAGAAACACGTTGGCGCCCATCAGCGTCGAAATCGTCAGCTTGTCGCCGAACACGCCGATAAACACGCCGTTGACGATGCCATAAGCCAGCGTCGTCAGCGTCGCCGTCGCGATCACTTCGACCGGATGATGGCGATCGGCCGTGACGAAGTTCAAGTGCTCGGCCGAGTGATGAACCTTGTGGAACTCCCACAATTCCGGAATTGCATGAAAGGTGTAGTGCGCCACCCACTTGAAAAAATCATCGACCACAAACAGCGTGAGCGTCAGCGCGACGCCAAGTAAGATCGCCGTCTGATCGTTGACTTCGCCCGACACGCCGACCGAACGCAACGTCGATACCACGAACGCCGACACCGGCTCCCAATGCAGAATGAGCGCGGACAAAACCGTCAGCCGCAGCACCGGGGTGATGACGACGATGATGTAATCGTTGATCGCACTCGGCGACAGCCACACTTCGCGATCAAGCAGCGTCGCGCGAAACCCCTCGGCCTGCTGATGTCGGCGGTAGCCGTACGCGGCGATTGCAAGCCCGGTCGCGCAATACACCCAATAATACCGCGACCCTCCATCGATGAAGAAGTCAATTACCGGCTGCAATGCTCCGATGACGGAATAGACAATCGTCTGATTGAGCCAGTCGAGCATGGTCGGTCTCGGTCGAAAATGTGCCGCTAACCCAAAAACGTTAATCTCACCCGGTGAAGAACCGCTTAATTCTTTCTTTCCTCTCACTGAAAAGGGCGGAAGAGGCACGCCCCCCTCTCCCCGTTCCTGCACTAAACGGGGAGAGGGTCGGGGTGAGGGGCGGCCGCTTGTTCAACACTTACTGCCCACCCCTTTACAACCCAACTTTAGAATGCTTCTAATCTATGGGCTGACGACCCAAAGGAAGCCCGCATGCGCCGTTTCTCCGACCTCGATGAGCGCGAAATTCTAGCCCTCGCGATTTCGCTCGAAGAGGAACACGGCCGCATCTACGCCGAGTATGCTGATGGCCTGGCTGAATCCTATCCAGCCTCCGCTAAAGTCTTCACCGAAATGGCGGCCGAGGAAAACGAGCATCGCCGCTGGCTGATCGATCTGTTCGTCAAAAAATTCGGCGACCACATTCCGCTGCTGCGCCGCCAGGACGCGTCAGGCTTCGTGCGCCATGAGCCGATCTGGACAGTCCGCCCGCTGGGCTTGGCCAAGGTCCGCACCCAGGCCGAAGCGATCGAACGCGAGACGCGGCAATTCTACGTCTCAGCCCTGACCAAAGCGACCGACGCGTCAGTTCGCAAATTGCTGGGCGACCTGATCGCGGCCGAAGACAAACACGTGTCGCACGCTCAACAGCTAGGCGAATCCGAATTGACCCCGGGCACGGTCGCGACCGAAGCCGAGACCGAGCATCGGGCGTTCGTGCTTCAGTATGTGCAACCCGGCCTGACCGGTCTGATCGACGGTTCCATCTCGACGCTGGCCCCAATCTTCGCCGCCGCGTTCGCCACGCAAAATACCTGGCAGACGTTTCTCGTCGGCATGGCCGCCTCGATCGGCGCCGGCGTCTCGATGGGCATTGCCGAGGCGATGGCCGACGACGGCATGATCTCGGGCCGCGGCCATCCCTGGATCCGCGGTGGCATCACGGGCCTCATGACCACGATAGGCGGACTGGGCCACACCCTACCCTACCTGATCCCGAACTTCTGGACCGCAACCGGCATTGCAGCGGCAGTTGTCTTAGTCGAACTCTGGCTGATTGCCTGGATCCGCGCCCGCTACATGGACACCAAGTTCGCCCGCGCCGCCTTCGAAGTCGTCCTGGGCGGTCTCATTGTATTCGCAGTCGGAATCTTGATCGGCAACGCTTAGCCTCACTCGCGCCATCTTCCCTTGACGCTGTCTGCGGCGCTGGTCTCTATAGCCGCGTCACGCGACGCGGGTCTGATCGACACAAAGGGGAAAAATGCGCTCGTTAGTTTCAGCGAACATCGCCGCCGCCTTGTGCGCGCTGGTTTCAATTTCGGCCGTCCACGCCGAGGTCGCGGTGCCGCCACCGTCCAATCCGCGCAATTGCCAGAACACGGTGCCGTTCCCGCGTTGGCTCGAAGATTTCAAGCGCGACGCCATCGCCGGCGGCATCAAGCCCGCGACTATCCAGGCGACGATCGGCGGCATGACGCCCGACCAGGCCATCATCGGCCGCGACCGCAAGCAAGGATTCTTCAATCAGACGTTCATCGAATTTTACGGCAAGCTTGCCACCAATAGCCGCCAGCAGATGGGGCGCACCTACCTGCAAAAACACGCGGCGATCTTCGACCGCGCCGAAAAGGAATTCGGCGTCCCCGGCTCGGTCATCACCGGCTTCTGGGCGCTGGAAAGCGACTTCGGCGTCGGCATGGGCAATCTCCCCGTCATGCGCTCGCTGTTGACGCTCGCCTGGGATTGCCGCCGCGGCGCACTATTTCGCGGAGAACTCATGGCGGCGATGAAAATCATCGAACGCGGTGACCTGCGCGCCGACGAAATGATCGGCTCGTGGGCCGGCGAACTCGGCCAGACGCAATTCCTGCCACAGCACTATCTCAACTATGGCCTCGACTACGATAACGACGGCCGCCGCGATCTCATTCGCGATATCCCCGACATCATCGGCTCGACCGCGAACTTCATCAAAGATCTCGGCTGGCGTCCCGGCGAACCGTGGCTCGAGGAAGTCCGCATTACCAAAGAGCTGCCGTGGGAGCAGGCTGATTTGGCGATCCAATTACCGCGCCAGCAATGGGTTGCCTGGGGCGTGACCGGCGTCAACGGCAAACTTCCCTCCGACAATTTAAACGCCTCGCTGCTGCTGCCGATGGGCCGCAACGGACCAGCGTTCCTCGCCTATCCAAATTTCCGCGTCTACACCTTGTGGAATCAATCGCTGACCTACGCGACCACGGCGGCTCACCTCGCCGCGCGGATCGCCGGCGCTCCCTCGATGTCGCGTGGCAACGGTCAGCCGGTCGACACATTGGGCCTCGAGCAGATCAAAGCTCTGCAGGTGATTTTGCAACGCCGCGGCTTCGACGTCGGCGAACCTGACGGCAAACTCGGCGCCGGCACGCGCAAAGCCGTCAAAGCCATGCAGCAAAAACTGGGTCTACCCGCCGACAGCTACCCAACCCCCGAACTCCTCGGCGCCATGCGCGGCGAAGGCTGATAGGCTCGTCACCCTGTGTTTAGAAAGCAGATGAGGCTAGCGGAATTTATAATCGCCGCTGAGCAGCAGAGAAATCTCGGTTAAGCAACATCGGGCAATCAACGCAATCTGGTTATCTACAAATAATGGATTCTGTAGATAGCCGCTTTCATATCTTTGCAACGAGCGGAATTTTTGTTATCTACAGTTTACATTATTTGTAGATAACTCAATGAGAAAAATGTGAAGCCAGTTCCGCTGAATCTGATGACCCTCTATGCTGATCTCATG
>JANOCZ010000394.1:0-3000 GCA_031412455.1 Hyphomicrobium sp.
ATCGGCTCGGCATCGATCGCTTGAGCGACGCCACGTTGAGCAGTGCGGCGGTCGCTGCGGCCGGCGATGATCACGCCCACGTCCACTCACTAGACTCGATCACTCAGCCGTCATTGAATTACGCCTACGGCGCGACGAGCGATTTGACACTGTCGGTTCGTCTACCCTACGTCTCACGCTCCAACATCCGCGAAGGCCACGCCCACGAACACGAAGGTGAGTTCGAAGGCGAAGTTCAATTTCGCGGCGATACGGATAGCATCGGCGATGTCACGGCCCTCGCCCAATGGCGTCTCCTGAACAATCGAGGGTTGGGTCTCGAAGCAGCCATCCTGCTCGGGCTCAAAGCCCCGACCGGCAGCACCGACGAAAGTGATCTAGAAGGCGAGCGCTTCGACGCTGAATTTCAACCAGGCTCCGGCTCATGGGACGGCTTGTTGGGTCTTGCCTTGACGCGCCGCGCAGGTCCGTGGTCGTTTGATGCAAGCCTGCTTTACACGCTGGCCGGCACCGGCACCCAAGACACCGACCTTGGCGATCGCGCCCACTTCGGAGTTGCCGCGTCCTATCGTTTGACGAGCTTCGCCGCCGATGCCCCAATGTTTAACGGCGGGAGACCTCATGACCACGAGCATGGCGCTGGCCCCCACCGTGATGTCCACGTCGAGACGAGCGGACCAGCACTCGATCTGATCCTTGAACTGAACGGCGAATGGCAGGATAAGCAGGAACAAGGCGGACAAATCGATCGCAACTCAGGCGGCAGCACGATCTACATTTCGCCCGGCTTGCGCTTATCGCAGGATAAATGGTCGGCATTTGCCTCGGTCGGCATCCCCGTCATCAACGACCTCAACGGCGTTCAGGCTGAGCCCGATTGGCGTTTCTCAACCGGCGTCTCGCTGGCCTTCTGAAATCAAATACTCAAGCATCACAATCGCGACCACGTGTTCTTAATTTTGAGGATCATCCCATGAAGTTCACCACCAGTCTTGCATCCGCCATTCTGATTTTGGCGACCGTCCCGGTCCACGCCCACAGCTTCACCAAGGGCGACATCGTCGTCGGCCACCCCTGGGCGCGAGCAACGCCCGGTGGCGCAACCGCTGGCGCTGGCTACGCGAAAATAACCAACAAGGGCCAAGCGCCGGATCGCCTGATCAGCGGCTCGTACCCAGGTGCCGAGGCTCTCGAGATTCACGAAATGAAGATGGATGGCGATGTCATGCAGATGCGCCAACTCAAGGACGGCCTCGAAATTCCACCAGGGGCGACCGTCGAATTGAAACCCGGCGCAACGCATCTGATGGTGACAGGCTTAAAGAAGCCGATCGCCACCGGCCCCGATGTGAAGGGTACGCTCACCTTCGAGAAAGCCGGCGCAATTGAAGTTGAGTTTAGAATTGAACCCGTCGGTGCCGCATCGAGCGTCGATCACAAGCACTGATTCATGCACAAAATTTTCAGTCCAAATCTTGTTCGACAGTCCCTGTGCAACCGCCTGCTTCACTTACTTCAACGGCCGTTAAATAGAGTGCTGGACTGCCCGGGACGGGGGGCAGGGTTAAACGAGGGGCCAAAGGCAACGTAATTGGCATGCTCAAGCTAGCGCGTGAGGGGATAAGCTTTTTCAGATCAAGACCCGTGGCCCCGATTGCAATCTCCGCTTCGTTTTCAAAGAGGTCGATGTATTTCACAACCGTGCACAGCTTCGACGCATCGAAGGGTTTCGCGGTGGTTGTGATCGTCGTCGTTGTCGAATTTTGGTTTGTCGAATTGACCACCAGCGCCGTGACGACATCGGTATTGCGGCGGACGGGATGAAAGAGATCAGGCTCACGCGTGACAGCGTGCGACGCCGTCGCAAGACCGGTAACGCGTTCCCGCAGCCCCGCTAAGCGGAGCGGCACGGCCACCCGGACACTGGCCCTGAATTGATCGTCCCGCACATGATCCCATGCATACTCACCTTCAAGCGTGAGGCGCGTATTGGAGCCATAGGCTTCTAAAATATACAGATCGAGCTCGGCGCGCGTTTTAAAGCCGGCAACCGTCCCGGCATTGCCATAGCCGTCGAGCAAATATGCGCCAGCCGACAGCCGTAACTCCTCGTTCCGGTTGCGATCGAAGTAGAGCCGCGCTCCAATTTCACCATCCCAGACCGTCGGCGCCTGCTCGCTGACCAGCGTCGTGCTGATGTTTGTGGTCGTGACATCGGTACGCACGATGAACTCGCTGGTATCAAGCGTCGATGTCGTCGTTTGCGATGATTGTGTAGTCGCCGACGACACGAACTTCTCGTCGTCGAACGGCGCAGCCACGCTCGCCCGCAAAATCCAGTCGGAACTCACGGCTTCGACACCGCCGATGAAACGACCGAATATGTTGTCGTGCCGGGTGCGCTGCACATCTACGCCGGCCCAGGCACCCGTGATCCAGCCGCCGCCGACCGAATTTCGCCAGCCAAGATAAGCCCCACCGTCGAAGATTCCCAAGTCGCGATCCACCAAAACACCGTCGATGCCGGCAAATCCGAGCGATCCTGGTCGCGAAGCGACTGGCAGCAGTGTCCGAAAACCAAATCCGCTGAGATCGCCGCCAGCGCCGAACACTTCGAACCACGGTTGATCATAGCCCGAGCTCGGCGCAGCGTCCGTTGACCCACTCGATGTGGGACTCTCAGTCTCCAGGCCTGCAGCCACAGTCCCAGATATTGCGGCTGAATCAGCCAGCGTTACGATGGCAACCGTGAAAACAGCCGCCAGCGCCCATGCAGCAACGGATGACCGTGCTGCGCTTCCCAAGAAACGCATATTGAACGCAACCCCACACAACAGTACGCACGCGAGCGTTGTTGCCCCCAAAGCTCAGCGCGAGCACATCGTAATTGGTTAATGTTCAATTTACAAGTCTTACGAATGTTAGTGTGGTGCGTTTGCCTCTCACCACCCTTATTTACCGGGCTCTCTTCGCGCCGACCAAATGCGTCCCGTGCGCTAT
>JANOCZ010000395.1:0-4216 GCA_031412455.1 Hyphomicrobium sp.
GAACCGAAAGCCACCGCACTGCGCGAGCTTATTTCGGCTACGCCCAGATGACGCCCGACGTAGCCAACTACGCCGATTTTTTCCTGCGCCGCCTCGTCCACTCGTTCGAGAAGCCCTACGATCCAGATCGCTACGGCGACAGCGCCCTGTCGCGCCTGACGAACAAGCTCGTGCTCGATAGCGAAGTCATTTCCTCGGCCGACCTCGAGCAGCTGCGCGACGCGACATTCGACGACGATGAACTCGCGCGCCTGATCATGCGCCTCGCCGACGATATCGTCGCCAGCGAAAAGTTTCAGACCCGCGAACTCGACATCAACATCGTCCGCGCGTTGCTTTATATGCAGCGTCGCGACCCGCGCATCGACCAACGCATCCGCCAATATCTGCACGGCCGCCAGCTGTCGCCGATCGCCCACGAAGCGGTCCGCGCGCTCGACCCCAACACCGGCGAAGACCGCTCGTTTGAAATCATCGCTGCGCTCGGCGCTCTCGTCTGGTCGGTCGATCGCGCGGCACTCGTGTTTTGCATCGATCAGGTTGAAGACCTGCGCTTCTTCGACAACAGCGAAGAACGGTTCCAGCGCGCCATCCGCGATTTAATCCAGATCGCCAATCGCCTGACCAACGCGATCATCATTATTTCGTGCCTGGAAGATTTCTACAGCCAAGTCCGCGGGCTCCTCGCTCAGTCCTATGTCGATCGCATCGAGAAATCGGGCCCGGTCTTGCTGCGCGAAGGCCGAACCGTCGAAGAAGCCAAGCTCATCATCTCCAAGCGCATCGCTCATCAAGCGGAAATCAGCGGCGCGGGCATGAGCTTTCCCGATGCATCGGCGTTCTTCGGACCACAGTTTTTCGAGGAGTTCGCCGGGCTCTCGACTCGCCGCCTGCTTGAACATGCGCAAACGCGGCTGCGCGAGGCGACCTCGACCGAAGGCGACGACGCAGACGGCGCGCCGCAATCAAAGCCGTCGTTTATCTCGACATTAGCGCAGGCGCTCGGCCAAGCCGTCGGCTTCGGCTCGGACGACTCCGAGATGGCCGGCTCGATCTCGGCGGTCCAGTATCGCGAAATGTGGGAACGCTTCGCCAACGAAAGCGAAGCCGAAATTCCAGCCGACGACAAAGAGCTCGTCGATGTGCTCTCGACCGCGCTGCTGCTCGCCCGCGACGAATGGGGTAAAGCAATAGAAGTGACGGTCAAACGTCTCGAACTCGGCGACGACTTGCCAGCGTTCGATCTGACGGTTCGCCATCGCACCGGTTTTGCAAGCGACGTCCGCGTATTCCTCTGCAACCGCCCAACCCAGGGCGGCGGCTTAAAACGCCAGCTCGATAAAGTCTTGACCTCGATGCAGGGCAAGGCCTGCTTCATGCTCCGCGCCAGCGACTTCCCGCCGAATAAAAAGAACCAGACGGCGCAAGCCTTCCGCAAATTCCGCGACGGCGGCGGCCGCCAGCTTCTCGTGCCGATCCCCGAATGGGAACGCATGATGACGGTGCGCGAGTTCACGGCTCATCATCGCGGCGACGCCGGCATGAACCAGTGGCTCGAAGGCACGAAACCGTTGTCGAGCCTGCTGTCGATTATCCACCTGCTGCGCCTCGATTTGCTTGGCCGCCCGGTGCCGCGCCTTGTCGCCAAAGACATGGACGATCCCCAGTCGCAAATGGCCGGCATGGAGACGACCGACGCATCGGCGGCAGCAACGAGCGCCAAAGCAGTGGACGGCGAGCCAGCCAACGACGACGACTTGCCGTTGTCCGTGATCCTCGATGAAAACGGCACCTACGGCTCGAGCATTTTGTCCGGCCGTGAAATCGGCAATCGCGGCCGACCGGTCACGTTGAACAAGAGCGTTCTGAAGCGCCACGCAGCGTTCCTCGGCGGCTCAGGCTCGGGCAAAACCACGCTCGCTCTCTCGCTAATTGAGCAACTGCTGTTGCGCGGCATTCCAGCCGTCTTGATCGACCGTAAAGGCGACCTCGCGAGTTACGCCAACCCCGACGTCTGGCGCGCGAACGAGAGCGAGACGCCCGAACGCCGCGCCGAGCGGGAGAAGCTGGCCGACGCCATCGATGTCGCTGTCTATACGCCGGGCCGCGCTTCAGGCCGGCCGATCTCGATCACGCTACTGCCGACCGGCATCAACGAATTGCCCGATCACGAACAGCAGTTGCTGGCCAATTTGTCGGCCGCCGCATTAGGCGAAATGCTGCATCTGAAAAATTCGGCGACGCATCAAAAGCAGTCGGGCGTGCTGGCCGTTGCGCTGCGCATCTTGGGCGCGCTGTCGAACAGCGAAGTGACCCTCGCCGACTTGATCCATCTGCTCGAAGATGAGCACCCAGAGCTGACCGACCGCACGCAGCGCATGGACCCGTCGGGCAAGCTGCGGCGTGATCTCGTCGCCCAACTCGACAGTCTGCGGCTCAGAAATTCGGCGCTGTTCGAAGGCGGCGGCGAAAGCCTGCGCATGGAAAGCCTGCTCGGCCTCGGCCGCTTCCAGCGCCCCAACCGCACGCGCCTGTCGATCATCTACACGGGCTTCTTGGGCGACAATGAAAACATCCTGTTCTGGGTCTCGCAGTTCTTGTCCGAAGCCCTGCGTTTCTGCCAGCGCAACCCGAATGATGAGTTGCAAGCCGTGGTCCTCTTCGACGAGGCCGACCTCTATATTCCAGCGAACTCGAAACCGGCGACCGCCGAGCCGCTGCAAAGTCTGTTGAAACGCGCCCGCTCGGCAGGTCTCGGCATGATGCTGGCGACACAATCGCCGGGCGATCTCGACTATAAGAGCCGTGACCAGATCACGAGCTGGTTCATCGGCCGCGTCCGCGAAGACACCGCGCTGCGGAAACTGAAAGCCGCGTTCCAGTCGGAATCGGGCCTGGAGCCTGCAACCTCGCTCCCCGGTCAGACCGTTGGCGAATTCCATCTCGTGCAGGAAGGGCTCGTACGGCCGATGAAGGCGCAGAAATCGCTGATCTCGGCTGAACAGGTGCCGTTTGATCGGATCGAGCAATTGGCTGCTGAAACACGCGGTTCAGACGAGCGCCAGCTACGGCTGTTCGACCTCAAGTAAAATATGAAGGATGCGAGTCATCATCTGACTTGCCTGTCGCAAATCCCCCACGCCGCGATCAATTCATATTTCATTCATTGTTACAATCCGCGAGGCGCGACGTGCGGATTAGCCTTGCACTTGGCATCAGTTGGTAGCAGCAACTAATCTGCAACACTCTGTTCGGCCAATCAAATATCGGCCGAGAGGCGCTTAGAATTGCTCGCGTTTTAAGGTGCGGCCGGGTGGTGACAACCGTGTGTCGCCCAGTCCACGCGCCGGGAGGCATTCAATCAAAACGGTCTGTCAAGTCATTTCAGTTCATGTAAGCTTTGGTCTGCTGGAGCGATGAGGGTCAATTCAGCCACGCGATGACGGGAGGCGGCTCCTGTAGTCGAGTGTCACGGTCGGCCATGAGAGGGGTTTCAGGCGCCGGCGCTGTTAGAGGATAGTGTTGCGGCGTGTGCTGCGGGGTAATCGTGTTATGGCAACGAAATCATTCTTGATGATGCTGATGGCGACTTTAATTGGTCCGGCCGTCGGCGTGGGCGTCTTCGTACTGATGAATAGTCTTTGAGACCGCAACGGTCGATGAGTTATCCCAAGCAGTGTGAGCTACGTTCACGCTCAACTGTTTTCTGTGGTGGCCGCGAAGCCGCCGCGGTTTGGCGCCGTTGACGCCGTAAATCTCAATTAGATGTGGCCACGCCTCCAGATCCCCTTCGGGATGCTCGGATAACGCGGCTTTGCGACACCCATGTTACGCCTTCTGCGGCTGCTGACCGCAATCTCTGAGCATCTGATCGTCGTCCCCCGCCGGCTGGCGCGTTTGGCGACCCACGCCGTCGCGTTTAATCCAAAGCTCGGCCCGCTCCGGCATATCGCAACGTTCACCGTCGTCTACGTGCTGTTTGCTCTGATCCTGGTCTACGTCGTTGCACCGATCCGCGGTCTGACCGGCCAGCTGACGATGCACGACAAGCTCGGCTACGACGCCGAACGCTGGCTCGCGACCGCGGTCTATGATCCCAAAGGCAATTTCGTCGGCACCTTCGATCCGCGCCTTGATAGCCTGCGCGACGTCAATTTCACCGACAGCGCCATCGAAGTTGGCGACTACACGGCTAATCCCGATCACAAATCGATCC
>JANOCZ010000396.1:0-5490 GCA_031412455.1 Hyphomicrobium sp.
GCGTCGCTGAACTCATCGAATTATTGCGCAATCGTACTATTGAGCGAGAATTGTGGATCGTTGAGCCCGGTCGGGTCCGCATTCATGAGCGGCGTTCAAACGATTAGCCCTGAGCGTCATTCTTCTCACAGCAACCGCCCCATCGCCACGGCCGTGTCGGCCATGCGGTTGGAGAAGCCCCACTCGTTGTCATACCAAGCCAGCACGCGCACGAGCGTCCCATCCACAACCTTCGTCTGGTCGAGATGGAAGATCGACGAATGCGCATCGTGATTGAAATCTGACGACACGTTGGGCTGATCGGTCGTGCCCAAAATACCTTTTAGCGGTCCGCTGGTTGCAGCCTTGATGACGGCGGCGTTGATCTCAGCAGCGCTGGTCGCGCGTTTGGCCACAAACTTGAAATCGACCACCGAGACGTTCGGTACCGGCACACGGATCGATGTGCCGTCGAGCCGCCCGTTGAGTTCTGGCAGCACGAGGCCGACGGCCTTAGCAGCACCCGTCGTCGTCGGGATCATCGACAGAGCGGCGGCGCGCCCGCGATAGAGATCCTTATGCAGCGTGTCGAGCGTCGGCTGATCGCCGGTATAGGCATGGATCGTCGTCATGAAACCCTTGTCGATGCCGACCAGATTGTGCAGCACCTGGGCGACGGGCGCGAGGCAGTTGGTCGTGCACGAGGCATTCGAGATGACCAGATGATCTGTCGTCAGCTTGTCGTGATTGACGCCGTACACGATAGTCAGGTCGGCACCCTCGGCCGGCGCTGAAACGATAACGCGCTTAGCGCCCGCATCGAGGTGCAGCTTGGCTTTATCGCGCGACGTGAAAATGCCGGTGCATTCGAGCGCGATATCGACCCCCATGGCTTTGTGGGGAAGTTCTGCCGGGTTCTTGATGGCTGTGACCTTGATTGGCCCGCGCCCGGCATCGATTGTGTCGCCAGCGACCGTGACCTTATGCGGAAAGCGGCCGTGGACGCTGTCGAAGCGCAACAGGTGGGCGTTGGTCTCAACTGGCCCAAGATCGTTGATCGCGACGACTTCGATGTCGGTGCGTCCGCTCTCGACAATAGCGCGCAGCACGTTTCGCCCGATGCGGCCAAACCCGTTGATCGCGACCTTCACAGCCATAAGAAATCCTCTCAAGCGTTTCGATGACACCCCAAAAAGCCGCACGCGTCTGCCCCATCAAGGCGGTTGGCGCAAGGCTCGGGAATTCGCGCGCCATTAACTTGACGGCGCGTGTGCCTGTCAATGCGGCATTGCCCTCAATGAGCACAACGTAATGCGGAGTTTTCTGGTAAATTGAGCGTGCACAAGAGCCGACCTTTGTTGACGCGGTTTGCTTAGCTCCCGTAACGTAGTCTTACGCCGACGCATCGAAGATTTCATTTCCAACCGCAGCGCTTGCGGTGAGTTGAGGCTATGGCTGAACGCAAACCTGCTAAGACGAAATTGTCGCCAGCTCCCAAAGCCGGGGCCAAAGACCGCGAGAGTTCGGTTCTGTCCGCCGAAAACACGCAACTGAAGGCGCAGCTCGCCGACGCGCTTGAGCGCATCGCCGACCTCGAACTGAAACAGACGGAAATCATCAACCGGATTGATTGGGTGATCGATTCGCTTCATACTTTGCCGGACTGACCCGTGGTTTTTGGATCTGCGGGGACAGATGAGGGGCAGCGATTGGCCGAGGTTGCAATCAGTTTCAACAATCGCACCTATCGCTTTCAATGCGGCGAGCACGACGCCGATCGCCTCGAACAAATCAGCAACTATCTCAAGAGCAAGCTCGACACCCTGATGCGCGAACATGGCGGCGTCGGCGACGAGCGGCTGGTTCTCATGGCGGCGCTGACCATCGCCGATGAACTCTTCGACGCCCGCGCCGACATCGACGAATTGCTCGACGATCAGACCGGCAAGTTGCAGGCCGTGGCCACCGACGCGAAGGACAAGACGCCGGCTAAGCCGCAAGGCGACATCCGCGCCGCGAAATCCTCAAACCCGTGATCGAAAAAATTCGCGCCTGGGCTCGCGAACTTAAATCTCAGATTGTTGTGCTCGCCGCCGCCATCCGCGATCCCAGAACGCCGTGGTATGCAAAAGCACTGGGCGTTATCATCGTCGCCTATGCGCTAAGTCCGATCGACTTGATCCCCGACTTCATCCCGGTGCTGGGTTTCCTTGACGAACTCATTCTCCTCCCGCTCGGCATTTGGGCGGTCAAACGCATGATTCCAGCCGACGTGATGGACACGCATCGGGCAACCGTCGCGGCCTCAGCCAAACTTCCCCCGAGTCGGTTCGCGGCGGCAGTCATCATCGCGCTCTGGCTCGCAGCTTTGGCGTTAACGGCCTGGTGGCTATGGGACAAGTTCGCCTGAGGCGCGCGCAAGCCCTGGATTTCTGCGCGCGCAAGGCCTACGTTCTCCTGGCTGCGGGGCTCGTTAGGGGCAAATGACCCGGGGGCCTATAAGATCCGCAAGGGTGCTGTCCCTGACTGGAGCCGTGGTTCCAGACACACGGTGCCCACCTACACTCGTAGGGACCACGCGGGATCATGATCCCGACGGCCTTCGCGGCACCTAGTTCGACGGCGTTACTCGACAACGTTTCTCACAGTTCGGAGGCTCGCCCGGCGGTGGATGAAAAGCAAGAGCTGCGGGCCCGCGCGCTGAGCGTCCGGCGCGAGGCGTTTGAGCAGCATCACTCGGAAGCAGGGCGGCGCCTTGCCGCTCAAGGCCTCGATTTTTTGAAAAGTCCGCCCGGCAAAATCGTCTCGGGCTTTGCCGCGATCCGCGACGAGATCAATCCGGCCGAATTGATGCTCTGGCTTCACGCCGAAGGCTGGCAACTGGCACTGCCGGTCATGATCGCTAAAGGCAAGCCGCTCGTCATGCGCGCCTGGACGCCGGGCGACACGATGGAAGCGGCCGCCTGGGGCATCGCCGAACCCACGGCCGAAAAACCCGAGGTCGATCCCGATGTCGTGCTTGTACCGCTTCTGGCCTTCGACGAGCGCGGCCATCGCCTCGGCTACGGCGGCGGCTTCTACGATCGGACGCTGGCGAGGCTCAGGGCAAAAAAGCCGGTCGTCGCCGTTGGCATCGCCTATGACGAACAAAAGGTCGACGCGGTGCCGGTCGAAAGCTATGACCAGCGCCTCGACTGGGTGCTGACGCCGTCAGGTCCTCTGAAATGCCAAACATAGTCCCCTCTCCCCTTTCCATGCGATTGCGGACATGGGGAAAGGGAGTTGAATGCGCCTTTTGTTTCTCGGCGATATCGTCGGCCGCTCGGGCCGCACCGCCGTCTGCGAAGCCCTGCCGGGATTGATCGCCCGCCATTCGCTCGATTTTGTCATCATCAACGGCGAGAATTCTGCCGGCGGCTTTGGCATCACCGAGCCAATTTTAAATGAACTGATCGATGCCGGCGCCGACTGCATCACGCTGGGTAACCACGCGTTCGATCAGAAGGAAACGCTGGTCTACATCGAACGGCACGACCGGCTCGTCCGCCCGCTCAACTTTCCGCTGGGCACGCCAGGCCGCGGTGCGACGATGCTGAAAGCGCGCAACGGCGCCGACGTGCTCGTGATCAACGCAATGGGCCGCGTTTTCATGACCGATCTCGATTGTCCGTTCCGCGCCATTGATAACGAAGTCTCAGCCTGCAAACTGAAAACCGGCGCCGACGTGATCTTCATTGATTTCCACGCTGAGGCGACAAGCGAGAAACAGGCGCTGGGCGTGTTCCTCGACGGCCGCGTCAGCGGCATTGTCGGCACCCATACGCATACGCCGACCAGCGACCACCGCGTGTTGCCAGGTGGCACCGCGTATATGTCGGACGCTGGCATGTGCGGCGATTATAATTCGGTCCTGGGCATGGAAACCGACGAGCCCATCAACCGCTTCCTGACCAAAATCCCGCGCGGCCGCTTTGAGCCGGCGACCGGCCCTGCAACGCTGTCCGGCTTCGCCATCGACATCGACGACAAGACAGGCCTCGCCGTTCGCACCGCAGCCTTCCGCCAAGGCCCGCACCTGGAACCCGCGCTGCCCGCGTTCTGGAACACTTGACCACCAGCCGTCGAGCCCCGCAATTAGAGCGATCATCGCCCCACCTCATCGGACAAGATCATGGCCGGCCATTCAGCCTTTAAAAACATCATGCACAAGAAGGGTCGCGCCGATGCGGCCCGCGCCCGAACCTTCGCCAAGCTGAGCCGCGAAATCACCGTCGCAGCCAAGATGGGGCTGCCCGATCCAGCCATGAATGCGCGCCTGCGCCTTGCTATTCAGGAAGCGCGCGCCGAGAATATGCCCAAGGACAACATCGAGCGCGCGATCAAGAAAGCGCAAGGCAACGACACCGCCAACTACGACACCGTGCGCTATGAAGGCTATGGCCCCGGTGGCATCGCCATCATCGCCGAAGCCTTAACCGACAACCGCAACCGGACCGGCGGCAACGTCCGCTCCGTCTTCACGAAATACGACGGCAACCTCGGCGCGACGGGCTCCGTCAGCCACATGTTCAGCCACGTCGGCGAAATCGTCTACAAGGCCGGCAAGGGCTCGCCCGATGCAATTCTGGAAGCCGCGATCGACGCGGGCGCCGATGACGTCGTCTCCGATGATCTAAACCACACGATCATCTGCGGCTTCGATAGCCTCGGCAGTGTTGCGGCAACGCTGGAGAAGACGCTGGGCGAAGCACAAAGCGTCAAGGCGATCTGGAAACCCACTCTGACGACGATGGTCGATCACGACAACGCCGAAGCGATCATGAAAATGATTGCGGCACTCGACGAGGATGAAGACGTCCAAAACGTCTACGCCAATTTTGAGGTGTCTGAAGAGGTCATGAAAAAGCTCACAGCCGCCTGACCGCGAACGCCGGCCAGCGCAATTTAACCAGGCCTTCACTACGCCAGAGATTATTGCACGCAACGCCATGTTGCTTGCAAACGACGAGCTTATATTTCGGTTGTCGAAGCGTATCTGCTTTGAGCCAGAGATAAGGATCGAACACGTGACGTCAGGAACACCCGGCTTTATTCGTTTCGCGGAACGCATGAAGCGCATCCAAGCGGTGGAGGCCGAACAAGCTCAAGATCTTGCGGTCCTGCGTGAGCAACTGCGTGCGTCGGTGGGGAATGCTCAAGCCGTGCGCCCGGTCAATTTGACATCGAGTTTCTCGCAGCACCGCGACCGCGGCAAAGCGCGATAGGCTTAATAGGTAACTAATGCGGTACACGGTACTATCCGTTAGCTGCTCATACTAATTTCACCGCCAATTGGTACGCTTTGTCCGCACGCCTCATTTCAGGTGGTTGAAAACATGTCGAAGCGCGGCTCTGAGAACTTTGACCTTTATGTCAGCAACGTGTTGCGGGTGTTTTCAGCCGACAGCCGCGATGTGGAATCTCATCTGTGCCGTAATCCGCAAGCCGGTGCGAAGCTGCAGCCGGCGCCGG
>JANOCZ010000397.1:0-6001 GCA_031412455.1 Hyphomicrobium sp.
GGCTCAAGCCGATAACGACGGCTCGATGCGGCCGAGGCCGCTATATTGATCGGGTTTATTGTTGAGAGGAGTTCCATTGCGCCGTTGCCATCGCCGAGCTCGACCAATGCGATGGCGCTCCAGATGGCGGCGTGCGTGTACTGGCCGCCATTTTCGCGGATGCCTGGCGGATAGCCTTTGATGTAGCCTGGATCTTTGTCGGTCGTGTCGAACGGCGGCGTGAACAACGCTGCGACACCCGTGTCGCGATCAAAGAGCCGCTCCATAGCGCTCGACATAGCTTGGCGAGCGCGCGCCGGGTTTCCACCCTTGGAGATCACGCTCCAGGATTGGGCGATGGCATCGATCTGACATTCGACGTTCGACTTGCTGCCCAGCGGCGTCCCATCATCGTAGTAGCCGCGGCGATACCATTCGCCATCCCACGCATTGGCGTCGAGTTTGACTCGCAACGACGCCGACGCCGTTTGCCAGCGCGCGACGCGCTCGGTGTCGTTGCGGTCTTTGGCAATCGGCGTGAACTTGTCGAGGCAGGCAATCAGGAACCAGCTCAGCCACACGCTCTCGCCCGTGCCGCCAATGCCCACACGATTCATACCGTCGTTCCAATCGCCACCGCCAAAGAGGGCCAGGCCTTTGGGACCAGTCGCCAATGAGCGATCAAGCGCCCGGGCGCAATGTTCGTACAGCGACGCGTATTCGTTCGAGACGACAGGTAGGAAGTAGACCTCGTGCTCGTGCGGCTGCAATTGAGGTCCGTCGATGAATGGCACAAGTTCTTCTAAAATTGCCGCATCGCCGGTTATGCGCGCATAGTGCTCGGTCACAAAGGGCAGCCACAGACAACTGTCGGCGATCCGGGTTCTAATGCCGTGGCCGGATGGCGAGAGCCACCAATGCTGCACGTCGCCTTCGGGGAATTGGCGAGAAGCCGCACGGAGAATGTGACCGCGAGAGATTTCCGGACGCGTCATCGCCAACGACATCACGTCTTGCAGCTGATCGCGGAAACCGAAGGCGCCGCCTGCTTGATAGAGCCCGGCGCGCGCCCAGATGCGGCTCGATAGGCTTTGATAAGGCAGCCAGCGATTGACGAGGATATCGAGCGCGCGGTCAGGCGTTTTGATCTCGATAGCGCCGCTCAGATCCTCCCACGAGGCGGTTGAAGCAGCGAGAACCTGGGCTGGCGGCGTATGCGAGTATTTGGCGACGAGGGTCCGCGCTTCATCGGCGTTCGCTGCATCACCCAGCAGGGCGATGACTTCGACTTCGCCGCCGATTTCGAGTTCCACCCGGCTCATCAGCGCGGCGCAAGGGTCATAGCCCGTGCCAGACAGGCCGCGCATCTTGCGGCCCTTGGCGAGCGAAGCTGGATTGTCGAGAACGCCATTGGGGCCGAAGAAATCACCACGATCTGCAGTCCAAGACGAGATCGTGCCCGACAGATAGGAAAACGCCACCCGGTCGGGAAAGAAGAAATGCCAAGGATTGCGCGCGTAAATTGCGTTTCGGGTTGCATCAACGTCGGTTGTAATTTGCGGAGCGGTCGCGCGCCGCGACGAGCCAAGCACCCATTCAGCGTAGCTCGTGACCGTCAATCGCCGCGGACGTCCCGAGACGTTGCGAATGACGAGACGCGAAACCTTGACCGGATCTAGTGGCGCGACGAACTGTTCGAGCACGAGCTCAACGCCGCGCGAGGTGTGTTCGAAGCGCGTATAACCCTGTCCGTGCGCAATATGATAGGGGGCTGCGTGATCGCGAATTGGGGTCGCGGTCGGACTCCACAACTCTCCCGTCTCCTCGTCGCGAACATAGAAGACTTCGCCAGGGCGATTGCTGACCGGGTCGTTCGACCAAGGTGTGACTTGGCGTTCGCGGCTGTTGACCGACCAAGTATAGCCGGCACCTTCGGCGGATACTTGGAAACCGAACGACGGATTCGAAATGACGTTGATCCACGGCGCGGGCGTCGATTTCCCGGTATCGAGGGTCACCACGTACTCGCGGCCGTCGCGTTTAAATCCGCCATAACCGTTAAAGAATTCAAGGTCGGACGGTTCACTTCGATCGAATGAAATTTCGCTCGGCGCGAGGCGTTTGGCGGGCGCTGGTGGCACTTGTGCCGGGGGTAGAAGAAGAGCGAACTGCTCGGCGAGGCTGCCGCGCCTAGCGTGCAAAACCACACGAGCAGCGGCTGGCAGTGCCGATCTTGTTGCCGGCTGCAGTAAGTCGGCACGCAGAAGATACACGGAGCCCTTTGAGTTGTCCCGACCGAGACGGTGGCGGCTCGATACTGTCTGGAACAACGCTTCGAGCGCGATTTGCAAATCCTGCTGATAGGACGACGCATGGTCGTTCAAGATTACGAGGTCGGCTTCGAACCCTTTGCTCCGCCAGTATTCGAACGCGTGCAAGCACTGGCGCACCAAGCCGATGTCTGCGACTTCGTCGATTTGGATGAGCACGATGGGAAGGTCGCCAGAGATGCCGACCGACCAAAGGGTTCCGTAGCCGAGTGCGCCTTGCTGCAGGTGGCGCTCCGGCGCGCGCAGGCTCTTGGATGCATAGAGAATAGTGCCAATGAGTTGCTGGAAAAGCATCGCTTCTTCGGCGTCGATGCCGAGGTGGCGTAGCTCAACTAGGCTCATTGTCCAGGCGAGCGTCGCCGAGCGATTATACGCGGTGCGGTCGCTATATTTTTCGATCAAGCCTTGCAAGGCTTCGTCTGATGAGGCCGCGACGAGCCAGAATGCAAGACGAACCGTTTCGCCGGGTTTCACGGTGACGCGCTGCCGGAGCGAGAAAACGGGATCAAGCACGGTTCCAGCCGTATTCGACATCGGCTGAGCGTTGATCACAGCGATGGGTGCCGACAGCGTGCGTCCACGGCCGATGAAGCGGGCGCGATCGCTCTCATATTGAACGGCGGCGATGGTGGCGTCGGTCGTGACGAAGGCTGCGGCGCTGATATCGCTATCCTGTTGGCTGCGTTTCCGCCGCTTGGCTATGAGGGCATTGGCGGCGGTATCGAAATGAGTTTCGACAAACAGTTTCGAGAAGGCGGGATGGGCGCTGTCGGCATCGAGGGGACCGAGCACCAATTCATCGTAGCTGGTCACGTCGATGATGCGGGTCTTCTTGCCGGTATTGCGGATCGACAAGCGCCGGCACGTCGCGTCGCCGTCGGGGCAAGCGATGATGTCGAGGATTGATTCGAGCGTGCCCTCACGGCGCGAGAATTGAGCGCGATCTTCTGAGAAGACTGCTTGATAGCGATCAGGTGTGCCGCCGACAGGTTGTAGGGCCGCTGACCACGTGGCGCCCGACTGCGCGTCGCGCAGAAAAAGATAGGAGCCAAGATTGTCGAGTGTTGCGTCGGCGTGCCAACGCGTGATGGCTTGTCCTTTCCAGCGCACGTAGCCCGAGCCGCTGGCCGTCACGAGAACGCTCATGCTGCCATTGCCGAGTACGTGACAATTTGCTGACGAACTGCCGGCCAAACCAAATCGGCGCACCACCGTGTTGCGCGCTTCGTCGTCTTCCGTACCAATTTTGATCAGCGTTGCGCGCTCGACGGCTTTTGGCACCAGACGCGGCGCGCGTTCCTGAAGAAGAAGCTCGGCTGCTTGAACGAGCGGCGTGGCGTGGAAGCGGCGCGCGATGACGTTGTCCAGTACGGCGTTGGCAATCGCACAAACTGTCATGCCCTGATGGTGGGCCATGTAGGCTTTGACGATCTCGTGACTGCCGGTCTGGGGCACACGTGAAGGTGTGAAGTCGATCGCTTCGTAAAACCCGTAAGGGCCAAATCCGCCGATCGAAGATAGTGCCACATAGTTTTCCGCTGCGGCGCGCGGCGCGACCATTGATGCCAAACCGGTCGCATAGGGAGCAATGACGAGACTATCTGCCAAGCCTCGCTTCAAACCGAGCTCAGGCACACCAAAACTCGAATACTGATAGGTAAATTCGATGTCGCGCGCGTTGAAAGCCGATTCAGATATGCCCCAAGGGATGCCTTTGCTCGCGCTGTAGCGGATGTGCTCGCGGACGGCCGAGCGGACGGTGCGGCCCAAAAGGCTGTCGGGCGGTGTCAGCGTGACGATGTCAGGCATCAGATATTCGAACATCGAGCCCGACCATGAGCTCAAGACCGACGTGCCGCCAACCGGCAGGAGCGTGCGACCCAGGCGGAACCAGTGGCGCACCGGAACGTCGCCCTTGGCGATCGCAAACAGACTGGCCAGACGCGCTTCCGAGGCCAACAAATCGTAGCAGCTTTCATCCAGCCGGTCGGCATCGGCGGAATAGCCGATCGACAATAATTCGCGCTCCGTATTCAGCAGGAACGTGAAGTCCATCGACAAGGCGATATATTCCGCGGCGTCGGCGATCGCCACCAGGCGGCGCGACAATGACCTATTGTCTTCGGCATTGAGTGCCGCCTGATTTTGATGACTTCGGCAGGTTCGCTCAATCGCTTGCGCCCATTGCACGCATGTGGCGCTGCTTGTGCTGTGGGAGAGATGGGATGCCAACTCCGAAGATGCGCGGCCTACGGCAACCCAATCGGGCGCTCCAAACGGTGTTGCCCGGGCGGCTTCCAGCTCTTTGACGATGCCCGGCAGAACCGCCTCGACCAACGCGTCGGCGGCGGGCATTCCTGACAGGAGAAGGTCAATCGCATCTTGGACGCCATCGAGTGCAGCCGATGCCGGCGGCGGGTTTTGCGCCCAAATTCGACAGCTCGTCGCAACCGCAATCAAGTGACCCGCGAGGTTGCCGCTATCGACCGTCGACACGTAGCGCGGCTCTAAAACGGCGAGCGATTGCGTATCGTACCAATTAAAATAATGGCCGTTGTGGCGGTCCAGGCGACCCATGCTGCGCAAGGTTTGCTCAAGCCGTTCGGCGGCCTCCACCGTCGAAATCCAGCCGAACTCACGAGCACTGACTGTCGAGAGGAGATAGAGACCGAAGTTCGTCGGCGAGGTACGGTGCGCGACCGTCGGGCGGGGCTCTTCCTGGAAGTTGTCTGGCGGGAGGTAGTTGTCGGCCGGTGTGATGTAGGTTTCAAAGAACTGCCACGTGCGACGCGCGACGGAGCGTAACGTCTGCGTTTCAGTGAGACTTAGCGTTTCACGGGCGATGCCGGCCGGTTTGAAGCTGATCCAATGAGCGATCGCTGGCGCAAGCGCCCACAGCGCGGTTATAACGATTGCCAACGGAATTGCATCCGAACCGCTGACGGCCGCCATGATCAATGCCGCGGCAGAAAACGCGACGCTGCCCGCCATGCGCTGATAGTAGGCAGACGTCGTGCCCGCCGCGAAAGCTTTGGTCTGCGCCGCCGTGGTCCATTCCAACAGGTGCTTGCGGCTGACGAACAGGCGGTACAAACTTCGGACTATGGCATCGGCCATCATGTAGGCTTTGTCGGCCGAGAGCGCGAATGTCAGCGATGACTGCGCAACTGCCAGTTGGATATCTGACGCCAACGCTTGAAAGTGACTTTTCGTTGTCGCCTCACTCGAGTGCGGTGCGAGGTTGGCGGCGATCGACAAAAACGCCGGTACACCGATCGAGAGGAGCACGAAGCTGGTCCAGATCAACGCGGCCGAGAGCGGAAGAACCCAGCTCATGACGACGGCAATAATAACGGCGATCGGCGTCAAAGAGCGGCGCAAGTTGTCGAGCAGCTTCCAGCGGCCGAGACGCGTCAGCCGATTGCGGGCGGTCGCGCGTGTGCTGGACGAAAATTTGGCCTCCCCGGTCAAGATCCACGGCAGCAGTTGCCAATCACCTCGAACCCAACGGTGATCGCGTGCGCGCGCGACATCATAGCGGCTTGGGAATTCTTCGATGACTTCGACGTCAGTCGCCAAGCCGGCGCGCACATAGAGCCCTTCGATCAGATCGTGGCTCAGGATCGTATTGTCGGGGAAGCGGCCTCGCGTTGCCGCTTCGAACGCATCGACGTCGTAGATGCCTTTGCCGG
>JANOCZ010000398.1:0-2748 GCA_031412455.1 Hyphomicrobium sp.
GAATTTGGTGACGACCAAATCGTGGAACTTCGGATCGGGGATCACTTCCCGTTTTTGTGCTGCGTGACGACGAGACATCAGGCCCAGCCCTTCGTTGCGAATTCAGTTTCAAGCCAGACCCGTGTGGCCTGACAGATTATATTGCGGCGATTACTTCGGACGCTTGGCGCCGTATTTCGAGCGGCGCTGACGGCGAGCTGCAACGCCCTGCGTGTCGAGTACTCCGCGCACGATGTGGTAGCGAACGCCCGGCAAGTCCTTGACGCGGCCGCCGCGGATCAGGACCACGGAGTGCTCCTGCAGATTGTGGCCTTCGCCGGGGATGTAGCCGATGACTTCGTAGCCGTTGGTCAGCCGGATCTTGGCGACCTTGCGAAGCGCCGAGTTCGGCTTCTTCGGCGTCGTCGTGTACACGCGGGTGCAGACGCCACGCTTCTGCGGGCAGCTGTCCATGTGACGCGACTTCTCGCGGTAGGTCTTCGGTTCCCGGGGCTTTCGGATCAACTGCTGTATCGTCGGCATACTATAGTCCTAACTTTTCTGGCGCCGCCGGAAACGGAAACGCCAAGCGAACCTGCCAGGCGGCGATAAATCGCCCCTGGCAAGAAAAAACCAGAGGATCGTGCGCCGGTTAGGGCGCAGATCTTGGCCTGTAAATGTGCTCTGCTTTCGTGGACGGTAGCGTTTAGGCCGATGCCGCGCTGTAGAGAAGCGCTGAAGTGGGCCTACCACCTACCGTGAGAGTTGGGGGAGCTATATACACGCGTTGCATGTTGGTCAACAGTTGCACTGCAGCGGAGTGAAATTAATTTGCGCTTCCGCCGTTTTGTTCGACATTTGCGCCTGCGTCATGGTGGCGTCCGCGCTCGTGCATTCCCCTTCGAGATTGCGTCCCAACGAAAAACGGCCGCCCCGGGTGGAGCGGCCGCTGGTTTTTAGCTGTGTTTGATTCACGCTGCTTCGTCGGTTGTCGAGCGACGACGGCGCCGGGCCGTTGCGGCCGCGCCTTCGGGACCTGGGATACTCGCCGTTTTGGACTGCTCCTTGGCGATCAGGTCGTCGCGCTTTTGCGCTTCGCGGCGCAGCTGACGCAACATGCCGCCGGTGCCAGCTGGAATGAGACGGCCGACGATGACGTTTTCCTTCAAGCCTTCGAGCATGTCCGATTTGCCGTTGACGGCAGCGTCGGTCAGAACGCGCGTCGTCTCCTGGAACGAGGCGGCCGAGATGAACGACTTGGTTTGCAACGACGCTTTGGTGATGCCGAGCAGAACCGGTGTCGCCACCGCTGCCCGCTTGCCGAGCTTTTCGGCGGCCGCATTGACGTCGTCGAACTCCGTCCGGTCGATCTGCTCGCCCTTGATCAGGTCAGTTTCGCCAATATCGGTGATCTCGACCTTCTGGAGCATCTGGCGGACGATCACTTCGATGTGCTTGTCGTTGATCGTCACGCCTTGCAGACGGTAGACGTCCTGGATCTCGTTGATCAGGTAGTTCGCCAATTCCTCGACGCCCTTGATCGCCAGAATGTCGTGCGGCGCGGGATTGCCGTCATAGACGAAGTCGCCGCGTTCAACGCGATCGCCGTGCTGAACCGTCAAGCTCTTGCCGCGGGGGATCAGGTATTCGACCGGCTCTTTCGTATCGTCATCCGGCTTGATCGTGATGCGCTGCTTGTTCTTGTAGTCCTTGCCGAATTCAATCGTGCCGGAGATTTCAGCGAGGATCGCGTGATCCTTCGGCCGGCGCGCTTCGAACAGCTCGGCAACGCGCGGCAGACCGCCGGTGATGTCGCTCTGCTTGGCCGATGAGGTCGGGATACGGGCCAACACGTCGCCGGCTTTGACCTCGGCGTTGCGATCGACAGACAGGACTGCATCGACCGACAGCAAGTAGCGAGCGTCGCCGCCGCGCGCAACTTTGATCGGCTTGCCAGTTTTGTCTTTGACGACAATGGCAGGCTTCAGTTCGTTGCCACGCGGGCTTGTGCGCCAATCGACGATGACGCGGTTCGACGTGCCCTTCATTTCGTCGGTCTGTTCGCGCACCGAGGCGCCTTCGATCAGATCTTCGAAATCGACGGTGCCGTTGGCTTCCGACAGGATCGGACGGGTGTATGGATCCCACTGCGCGACCTTGGTGCCGCGCTTCACGCTATCGCCCTCATCGACGAACATGCGGGCACCGTAAGTGATCTTGTGGGTCGCCAGTTCTTTGCCTGATGCGTCCGTGATCATGATCGACATCGTGCGGGTCATCGAGATCAACTGACCTTTCGATTCCTTGGCGATGGCGCGGTGTTTGATCTTGATCGTGCCGTTTAAGTTCGACTCGTTGAACGATGTGTCGACCAAGTTGGCTGTACCGCCGATGTGGAACGTTCGCATCGTCAGCTGGGTGCCAGGTTCACCGATCGACTGAGCGGCGATGACGCCGACGGCCTCACCGATGTTGACTGGCGTGCCACGCGCAAGGTCGCGACCGTAGCATTTGCCACAGACGCCCTGCTCGGCTTCGCACGTCAAAACGGAGCGGATGCGAATCTCTTGAAGTTCGGACTTCGAGATCAGCTCGCCGTGACGCTCCTCGATTAGGTCGCCATTCTTAATGATCAACTCGCCGGTGATCGGATGCTTGACGTCTTCGGCGGCCGTTCGGCCCAACACGCGCGCGGCCAGCGTGACGATCACCTGACCGGCGTCGACGACGGCTTGAACGTTGATGCCAGCTTCGGAGCCGCAATCGACT
>JANOCZ010000399.1:0-10842 GCA_031412455.1 Hyphomicrobium sp.
GAGCACTGCGTGTTTGCGTCGTCGAGTTCGGTCTACGGCTCGAATACGAAGATGCCGTTCAGCGAGCGCGACGGCGTCGATCATCCGCTGAGCCTTTATGCGGCGACCAAGAAATCGAATGAGCTAATGGCGCACACCTACGCCAGCCTCTATCGCATTCCGCTCACGGGGTTGCGCTTCTTCACGGTCTATGGGCCGTGGGGACGGCCGGACATGGCATACTACAAGTTTACAAAAAACATTCTCGAAGGCAAACCCATCGACGTTTACAACGGCGGACACCACGCGCGCGATTTCACGTACATCGACGATATCGTCGAGGGTGTCGTGCGCACGCTCGATCGTGTGGCCGAGCCGGACGCGCAGTGGTCGAGCGCTGTACCGCGCGCCGACACGTCGTCGGCACCTTACCGCATTTACAATATCGGAAATCACACACCGGTGCCGCTTGAAACGTTCATTGGCTTGATCGAGGAAGCGACGGGACGAAAGGCGATCCGCAATCTCCTACCGGCTCAGCCGGGCGATGTCGCCGAAACGTATGCCGACGTTGCCGCGCTGTCTGAGGCTGTCGGCTTTCATCCCGACACGCCGATCGACGCTGGCATTAAAGCGTTCGTCGCTTGGTACCGCAGCTATCACAAGATCTAACGCGCCGCTTGCGCAGCTGCGCGGATCGCCGCTCTGTTTGCCGTATAACTTTCGCGCGTGCCGCCCTTGAAGACGGCTGAGCCCGCAACCAGCACATTGGCGCCGGCTTTCGCGACCGCACCCGCGGTTTCCACCGTCACGCCGCCATCGACTTCGATATCAATCGGGCGGGAACCAACCATCGCTTTCACGCGGCGGATTTTCTCCAGAACGGCGGGGATGAAAGCCTGGCCGCCAAAGCCCGGGTTGACTGTCATCAGCAAGATCAGATCGACGCGGTCAAGTACGTGTTCAATGACGCTCTCGGGGGTTCCCGGATTGATCGACACGCCAGCTTTCTTTCCCAGCGCGCGGATTGCCTGCAACGAGCGATCGAGATGCGGGCTCGCTTCAGCGTGAACCGTGATGATATCCGAACCGGCGTCGGCGAAGGCTGCGAGGTACGGATCGGCTGGTGCGATCATCAGATGCACATCGAAGATTTTTTTCGAAGACGCGCGCGCGGCTTTGATGACGGGTGGCCCAAACGTAATGTTCGGCACGAAGTGGCCGTCCATCACATCGCAATGAATCCAGTCGGCGCCGGCTTCATCGATGGCTGATATCTCCGCACCGAGACGCGCGAAGTCCGAGGAGAGAATTGAAGGTGCAATAAGGATCGGTCGCGTCACGTGATACCTCACGGTCTTTCGAATTGGCGTTGCATTCAGAGCGAACGGCGGCAACGCTCGACGAGTTGCAGGATCATCGGTGTCATGATCAGCTGCATGGCGAGATCGAGTTTGCCGCCGGGGATGACGATCGAGTTGGCGCGCGACATGAAACTATCGTGGATCATCGACAGCAGATACGCGAAATCGATGCCCTTGGGGTCCCTGAAGCGAATGATCACCATCGACTCGTCGGGCGTTGGGATCCACCGCGCGACAAACGGGTTTGAGGTATCGACCGTCGGGATGCGCTGAAAATTGACATCCGTTGTGGTGAACTGCGGGCAAATGTATTTCACGTAGTCGGGCATGCGGCGGAGAATGGCCGTGGTTACCTCTTCGGTCGTGTAGCCGCGCGAACAGCGATCGCGCTCGATCTTTTGAATCCATTCGAGGTTGATCACAGGGACGACGCCGATTTTCAGGTCGGCGTGGCGTGCCATGTCAATGCCGTCGCTGACGACTGCGCCGTGCAGTCCTTCGTACAACAACAGGTCGGTGCCGGGATCTAAATCCCGCCACGGCGCGAAGCTGCCGACGGGAAGTTTTGCCGCGCGCGATTCCGATGCGTCGTGAATGTAGTCGCGGACGCGGCCACTGCCGGTCGCGGCATATGTTTTGAAAAGCGTTTCGAGGTCTTCGAACAGGTTCGCGTCGGGACCGAAGTGGCTGTAATTCGGGTTGCCCTTTTTTGCCGCGGCGGCCATCGCCGCTTCCATCTCGGCGCGGCCATACCGATGGAAGGCGTCGCCCTGCACGAACGCGGCCTTGATATTCTCGCGGTGAAAAATGTGCTCGAAGGTGTGCCGGACGGACGTCGTGCCGGCGCCCGACGACCCCGTCACGGAGATGATTGGATGCTTGATCGACATCGGTGGATTCTTATTGCCTCCGTTGGGCCGCTCATTTTGGGGCGGCCGCGATTCGGGCCGCCACGTTTCGCGTATCCGTGTCTTTACGTCATGGCGCGGAAGAGTCCACGGCGGCCAAATAGCGGCGAGCGCTCGCCTTTGAAATCAAGGCCCGTGTAAAGGCGAATGACGCGATCGACCTCCTCGCGCGAGCCGCAAATCAGAGGCGTTTTTTGATGCAAGCCGACCGGGACGACGTCAAGCAGGCGTTCATGGCCGGTTGTCGCGCGGCCGCCCGCTTGCTCGATCACCCAGGCGATCGGGTTTGCTTCATAGATGGCCCGGATGCGGCCCTGGTGGAAGTTTTTGCGATTGTCCGCCGGGTAGAGATAGATGCCGCCGCGCGTCAGGATGCGATAGATGTCGGCGACGGGCGACCCGGTCCAGCGCATGTTGAAATTCTGGCCGCGCGGGCCGTCGGCGCCGTTTTCACAATCGTGGACGTAGATGCGGATTGGTTCATCCCAAAATCGGGCATTCGAGGTGTTGATCGCATATTCGGCGGTCGCGGGCGGGATCGCTATTTTCGGATGGGTCAGCACGAAGCTTTGCGTTGCCGGGTCGAGCGTGAAAATGTTGGTGCCCGTGCCAACCGTTAGGACAAGCACGGTTTGCGGGCCGTAGACGACAAATCCTGCGGCCAGCTGATGCGAACCTGGGCGCAGAAAAGCCGCTTCGCCGGTCGATGAGGGATGACGCGGCAGGATCGAGAAGATCATGCCGAAGGACACGTTGGCTTCGACGTTCGACGACCCGTCGAGTGGATCGACAGCGACCAGCAGCGAAGCCTTTTCGTCGAGGACCACGGGCAGCGGCAATTCCTCGGACGCAACAGCGGCAACGGGCACGGTTTTGCAGGCTGCCAGAATTTTGTCGTTGGCTATGACGTCAATCTGTTTCTGCTCGTCGAATTCGCCAGCGCGCGCGGTCACGGCACTGAAGGTTCCCGACAAAGCCCCGCCAGCGACCAAGGCGGCCATTTCGATACTCGTCGCTGCCAAGGCTTCGATCGTTTTGCCGACCGCTTGCCGCGTCGCAACCCCCAATGCCCATTCCGACAAGTACGCTGAAAGCGTTGTTTTACCCATTTAAAACACTCAGTTGCCGATGCAAATTCAAATGACCGCTCGCGGCGCGCGAAATCAGGCCACGATGACTCCCAGTCTAATCCAAGTCGCGAGGAAGAAGCGAGACAGGTTTTTGGCTGGCCTTAGACAGATGAGCGAATGCTGTTTAGCCACGGTCGGGGTTGATTCGGCGGGGCCGTTAACAATTCATCCGAACGCGATGTTAAGACTAGTTTCGTAAAGCTTAGTCGATCAGCCCGCCACGAGAGACAGGCGGGATTCAGTCCCAGGTTCGTGCCTGGTTCGCTGCGGCTGGCGATGCGGGGGAAGATGGTACGGCAACGACTGACGACGCGCCAGCAGACGCACCCGGTCGCGTCCCTGCTGTGGAAATATAGCCCTATCCTGCTGTCGGTCGCGGTGTTCTCCGGCGTTGTGAACATTCTGGCGCTCGCCGGGTCGTTTTACATGCTGCAGGTTTACGATCGCGTCCTGCCATCGCAGTCGGTGCCGACGCTAATCGGGCTGTCGGTGCTGATGTTCGGACTTTATGCGATCAACGGGCTGTTGGAATTTTTGCGCGCGCGCATTATGGGCCGCGTCGGCACGCGCATCGACAAGACGCTGACGCCGCGCGTGTTTAACGCCGTGCAAGTGTTGCCGTTGAAGAGCCAAGGTGGCGGCGACGGCATGCAGGCGCTGCGCGATCTCGATCAGGTGCGCAATTTCATGTCTGGCATGGGATTGATGGCGCTGTTCGATTTGCCGTGGATGCCGATCTATCTGGGCTTCGTCTACATCCTCCATCCGACGCTGGCCGCGGTCGCTGCCGCCGGCGCCATCACGCTCATCGTGCTTACGATCATCACCGAGTATCGCAGCTCAGCGCCACTCAAGGCGGCGGGACGAGCTGGCGGCCAACGCCTCGCGCTGGCTGAGACAGCGCGGCGCAATGCTGAGTCCATCCACGCCATGGGGATGGGTGCGCACATCGGCGCGCGGTATCAAAGCCTCAACGACGAATACCTTGCGCATCAGCTCAAAGCATCGGACGCGGCCGGCGGAATCGGCAACGTCACCAAAGTCATTCGCATGTTGCTGCAATCGTCGGTGCTCGGCCTTGGCGCGTACCTCGTCATTCTAAACGAGTTGTCGGCGGGCGCGATCATCGCCGCCTCGATCACGGTATCAAGGTCGTTAGCGCCGATCGAAAGCGCCATCGGCCATTGGCGCAGTTTCATCGCGGCGCGGATCAGCGCCAAGCGTCTGGGTGAATTGCTCACCGCGGCGGGCGAAGACGAAACGGACATCATCGATCTACCCGCACCGCGCGAGCAGTTGCAGGTCGAGTCGCTCGTTGTTGCACCGCCTGGCCAACGCGAGGCGATCCTGAAAGGTGTCTCGTTCGTGCTGGAGCGCGGCGACGCGCTTGGCGTTATCGGTCCCAGCGGATCTGGAAAGTCGACGCTGGCGCGAGCGCTCGTTGGCGTGTGGCAACCCATGAACCCGGCGAGTGCCGTCCGCCTCGATGGCGCGTCGCTCGATCAATGGACATCGGAGCGGCTGGGCCGGCACGTCGGCTATATGCCTCAGGAAGTCGAATTGTTTGACGGCACGGTCGCCGACAACATCGCGCGTCTCGACGCGTCAGCTTCGAGCGAAGCCGTCGTTGCGGCGGCAAAGGCTGCCGGGTCACACGATCTCATCGTTCGCCTCACTGAGGGTTATCAAACGCGGATGGGCGAAAGCGGAAAGGCCTTGTCAGGCGGGGAACGGCAACGCGTCGCTCTCGCCCGGGCGCTCTACAACGATCCGTTCCTCGTCGTGCTGGACGAGCCCAATGCCAGCCTAGACGCGGCCGGAGACAATGCGCTGACCGAGGCCATCCTCGCGGTGCGCCGCCGCGGGGGCATAGCAATCGTCATCGCGCATCGCCCATCAGCACTCGCGGCAGTCAACAAGGTGCTGGTCATGGCCAACGGGCAGGCGCGCGCTTTCGGGCCCAAGGACGAAGTGTTGCGCAACATGCTGCAGACTGTGCCGCCCGGTGCCGCGGGAGCTGAAACGTTGCCGCGCTCCGAAGGCTTAGTTGCCGTCCAAAACAAGGACAGCGCATGATGCCCCAGCTTACGCTTCCAGCGAACAGTTCTGCTGCGCGCCAATCCGCGCTCGACCGCAAGACTGTCTCGGTCAAGAGTTACGTCATTGCCGGATTTCTGACCATCCTCGCGCTGTTTGGCGGCATGGGTGGATGGGCCGCAACGACGGATCTTGCCGGTGCCGTCATTGCATCGGGCTCCGTTGTCGTCGCCGGCAACGTCAAAAAAGTTCAGCATCCGACCGGCGGGGTGATCAGCGAAATCCGCGTCAAGAACGGCGATACGGTAAAGGCCGGCGATGTCGTCGTGCGGCTCGACGAGACCGTCATGCGCGCCGGACTGCAACTCGTCACCAAACAAATCGACGAACTGAGCGGACGGCTGGCACGGCTCAAGGCCGAACGCGACAACGCGCCGTCGGTCGTGTTTTCCGCCGACCTCGTCGCCCGGGCAAGTGAGCCCGACATTGCGGAAATCATCGCCGGCGAGCAGGTTCTCTTTGAGTCCCGCTACAAAATGCGAGCGAACCAGAAGCAGCAGCTTGGCGAGCGAATTACCGGATTGCTTCAGGAGAGCGCCGGCAATACGGCTCAGGCTTCGTCGAAGAGCCGCGAGATCGACTTGATCAACAAAGAACTGATTGGGTTAGAGCGTCTTGAAACGCAGCAGCTGGTGCGAGCCGACAAGATGACAGGGATGCGCCGCGAGCAGGCCCGGATCCAAGGCGAGATGGCGCAGCTTTCAGCCGCTGCTGGGCAAAGCAAAGACCGGATCGCCGAGATTGAGATGCAGAAGCTATCGATCGATAGCGAAGCGCGTTCGGACGTCATCAGGGATTTGCGCGAAACTCAGGGCAAGCTCGTGGAGCTCGTGGAGCGGCGCACTGCGGCGCTCGATCAGCTTGAGCGCACTGAAATTCGCAGTCCCGCCGATGGTATCGTCGATCAGATGTCGGTCTTCACCGTCGGTGGCGTGGTCAACACCGCTGAGCCTTTGATGGTCATCGTTCCACAGAACGATCAGCTCATTATCGAGGCGAAGATCGCGCCGCACGACATCGACCAGGTTCGTTCACACAAAAGCGCCGTTGTCAGATTTCCAGCGTTTAATCAAAGCACAACGCCCAGCTTGAACGGAACCCTCTCGTTCGTGTCGGCCGAGTTGACGCGCGAGCCGCAACAGAATTTGCAGTATTATGTGGCGCGGATCAAAATCAACGAAGACGAGATGCGGCGGCTGGGCGGGCTCGATGTTGTGCCCGGTATGCCAGCTGAAATTCAGATCCGCACGACGGAACGGTCGGCGCTGTCCTATCTCATCAAGCCGATCGAAGATCAGTTCGCGAAGGCGTTCAAGGAGCGCTGAGCGTCCCCTACTCTCTCGGCGTCATCCGCGCCCGATCCCCGAATAGGCAAAGCCGGCGCTGCGCGCGGCCGACGATTGAAAGATATTGCGTAGATCGACAAGTGCATTGCCCGCCATGCGGCTGCGCGCCATGTCGAGATCGAGTGCGCGGAACTCGTTCCATTCGGTCACGACGGTCAACACATGAGCGCCTTCCGTTGCGGCTATCGCGCTGTCGCACCAGACGACGCCTGGAAGCAGCGCTTCGGCATGCTTGCGGCCCTGCGGGTCGAAGGCGCGCACGGTGGCGCCGCGCTCCTGCAGCATCGGGACGATGACGAGGCTTGGGGAATCGCGCATGTCATCCGTGTTCGGCTTGAAGGTCACGCCCAGCATGGCGACGGTTTTACCGCGTAGGCCGCCAGCTAGGGCTGCTTCGATGCGTCCGGCCATCGCAATCTTGCGCTCGTGATTGACGCGCTCGACCTGCTCGATGATCGACAGCGGCGACTTGTGCTCCCGGCCAGTCCGGATCAGCGCCGATACGTCTTTGGGAAAACACGAGCCGCCGTAGCCTGGACCTGGATGGAGGAACTTGTCGCCGATGCGGCGATCCTTACCGATCGCCGAGGCAACTTCCTGAACATCGGCGCCGACTTCCTCGCACAAGTCGGCAATCTCGTTGATGAAGCTGATCTTCAGCGCCAGAAACGCGTTGGCCGCGTACTTGGCGAGTTCGGCAGATTCGCGGGTCACGAACATGACCGGCGAGCCGCGCAAGGCGAGCGGCTTATAGAGCCGCTCCAAGACTTCACGCGCTTTATCGCTGTCAGTGCCGACGAGAACGCGATCGGGGTGGGTGAAGTCCTGGATTGCCGAGCCTTCACGCAGAAACTCAGGATTTGAGCAAATTGCTGCGTCGGCGTCGGGGCGCAGGGCCTTCAACCGCTTCTCGATCTCGCGGCTGGTATTCACCGGCACGGTCGATTTCGTCGTGATTACGGTGAAGCCCTCCAAATGCGGTGCCAGTTCCTCAACGGCTGCAAAGACGTATGACAGATCGGCGTAGCCATCGCCGCGGCGCATGGGGGTGCCGACGGCCAGAAAGATTACATCCGCTTCGCGAACGGCTGGGGCGAGGTCGGCTGAAAATTTGAGCCGGCCGGACTTCATGTTCCGTTGCATGAGATCATCGAGGCCCGGTTCGTAGATCGGAGAGCGGCCCGCCAGCAATTCGGCAAGCCGGGCGGGGTCCTTATCGACACAGGTCACCGACCAGCCGAATTCCGAGAAGCAGGCTGCCGACACCAGGCCCACATAGCCTGCACCGATCATGCAAATTTTCACGATATAACCTCCTCCGCGTTCGCGATTGTCGCTATCTGATGCGCGGCTTGGCGGCAATGGGCTCAATGCCGCCGCTCCACGGTGGACGTGCTATACTTCGCGCGGCATAACAGGCCTGACGACGGGCGCGTGATTTTTCCCGTTCAGCACATTGCCTGAGAAAACCACCATGAATGAAATCGTGCATGCCGACGCTTTGCCACTTGGATCGCCCACGGCGCACCAGTCGCTCGCGGTCGTCATCCCGGTTTACAACGAGGCCGCCGGCATCGATCCGCTGATGGCCAAGCTCGTTCCGGTTCTCGACGGGCTTGGGCTCAACTGGTCGATCGTCTTCGTCGATGACGGATCGAGGGATGCGACGCTCGAGCGGTTGCGCGCGCTAAATGCCGCCGACGCGCGCTGCAAGGCCATCGCCCTCAGCCGTAACTTCGGCAAGGAAATCGCGGTCGCGGCCGGTTTGCGGTACGCGCAGGGCGACGCCGTCGTCATCATGGACAGTGATTTGCAGCATCCGCCGGCGACCATTGCAGAATTCGTTCAAAAGTGGCGTGACGGCCATGACGTCGTATTTGGCATGCGCATCGATCGCAGCGCTGACTCGCGGTGGCGGCGCGAAGGGGCGCGGATATTCTATCGCGTGTTCCATGCGCTGTCGGGTACCGAGCTTCAGCAGAACAGTTGCGACTTCAGGCTTCTGAGCCGCCGCGCCGTCGATGCCATCAACAAAATCGGCGAGCGGGTGCGCTACAACAATGGACTGTTCGCCTGGATCGGGTTCCCGGCGATCGGCGTGCCGTTCGACATGCAGCCGAGGCCGCGCGGGCAGTCGTCGCGCTGGCTGCCGCTCGAACTTGCCCGGCTTGCATTTGATGGTTTGGCGTCATTTTCAACGGTGCCGCTGCGGTTGTCATCGGTCTTCGGGCTGTTCGTTTCGACTGTGGCGTTCGCCTACATGATCTTGATCATGACGAAGACGCTGATATTTGGAGATACGGCGCGCGGCTACCCAACACTGATGGTGACGGTACTGTTTTTCGCTGGCGTTCAGCTGATCTTCCTCGGCGTGATCGGCGAATATATCGGCCGCGTTTACGAGGAGGTCAAAGCTCGGCCGTTATTCCTTGTTCGGGAGGAACTCGGGCTGTTGGCGCCATCTGGTGCGCGTCAATCCGCTCTGCCTGCGCCGAAATGAGCGGTCGCATCATCCTTTGTGCCGACGACTACGCGCTCACGGCTGGCGTCTCGCAAGCGATCCGTATGCTGGCTGCGGCGGCGCGCATTTCCGCGACGAGCGCCATCGTTACGCAGCCGGGCTGGCCGCGCGATGCGGCGGCGCTAAAACCCTTGGCGGAAGGCTTGGCTATTGGGTTGCATCTCAACTTTACGCTTGGGCGCCCACGTTTAGCCGGCAGCCGGTTCGCGCAGCGCGGCGAATTTCCAGGTCTTAGACGCCTGATCACGATGGCGAAGACTGGCCGGCTCGATCATTCCCAAGTCGCTGCCGAGATCGAAGCTCAATTGGATGCGTTCGAGGCGGGTGTCGGTGCGGCACCCGATTTCATCGACGGGCATGAGCATGTGCACATTCTGCCCGTCATCCGGCCGGCGTTGTTGCGGGTCGCGCAGCGGCGATATGGCGGGCGCGGTTTGCTGATCCGCGATCCGAGCCGGACTTTTTTAGGACGCAGCCCTTCTAGCAGGCTGCGGGCGAAGGGGCTCGCGCTGCGTTATCTTGGCTTCAGCATGGGACGCGATATTCGCGCCGCGGGGTTCGTTAGCAATGACCGCTTTGGCGGCGTTACGCAGTTCGATGCTTCCATTGAGCGCGTGGTTTTAGAATTTCGCGCGGCATCCGATATTGATGGATGGCGGCCGCTCGTCATGTGCCATCCCGGCTTCGCCGATGCAGAGCTGCACGGGATCGATCGGATTGCTGAGCGCCGGCAAACGGAGTTCGAAGTGCTTATGAGACCGACGCCGCCGATGGGACAGATTTGGCATCCCGCACGCGGGGCGGATGGCACGGTCGACTGGCCTGGACCCGCGAACGGGGGCAACGCATGAGACGCGGCGTCAAGCACAGCGCCGGGTTCATCGTTTCGGGGGCGCTCGCGTTCACGACCGACGCGGCGATACTGGCGCTGCTGGTGCACGCGTTTGGATTTGATCCGTTCAGTGCGCGGCTGATCGCCATCGCGGCGGCAATGATCGTCGCGTTTTTTGCGCACCGGCGATTTACGTTCGCGGTTGCCGGTCCGGCGACCTGGGCGCAGTTCGCGAATTTCCTCGGAGTTGCGGCGACGGCGTCGATCGTCAACTACGGCCTTTATGCCATTACCCTCGTCGTGCGACCGGCCACGCCGCCGCTCGCGGCTCTCGTAGCTGCAACCGTCGTCTCAATGGGTGTGAGTTATTTCGGAATGCGACTGGGGGTTTTCCGCAAGCCCGACGTGTAGCGGTCTAATTAGACCTTGAACTCGTCGATTTTCGTGAAGGCATGGCGCAGCGCGTCCGACCACGATGAGGAAAGCTTTTTAAAATACTCATCGTCGATGCCGATGCGCTTCTCACGGCGGACGTCGAGGCTGCCGGCTTCGTAGATTAATATATCGATCGGCATGCCGACCGAGAGATTGGAGCGCAGGGTCGAATCGAACGACAGCAGCATCAGCTTGGCGGCCTCGCCCAGGCGCATATCGGAGCGGGCGAC
>JANOCZ010000400.1:0-4801 GCA_031412455.1 Hyphomicrobium sp.
AACGCTTGCCGGTACGCCGCGATGTCGCCAAGCGGCACGCAGGAATTGTAGAGATGCGACAGCGAAATGAACCGCAGGTCTTTGGCCGCGTCGCGCTCGAGCCGCTGCGCCTCGCGGATCAATTCATCGCGCTTCTCGGGCACCAATGGCTGGCGATCAGCGCAAGTCTGTTTCGCCGGATCGATATCACTGATCCAGTCGCGCACCGCTTCGATATCGTCGGGACGCGGTTCACTGGCGTCTGGACCTTCAGCGTAAATTTCGAGTGGCGCATGCCGCGTGACCAGAATGTCGTAGATCGGCGACGCGTCGGGTAGCCCTGGCCGGATGAGCAGCGGATCGCGGGCCAGTGCCTCGACGTCGAGAATATTGCTGACCCCGCCAGACGCCAACGGCTGTTCGGTTTTGCCGGTCTGATGGCAACGCGCACAATGCGCCTCAAAAACCGAATAGGCTTTTGCCGCCCGCGCCTCGTCCGGCCGCGCCGGAATATTGCCTGAGGTTGGCGAAGCCGGAGCGGCGATCGCAGGCGGCGGAGCAACGGCCGGCGTCTCGATCGGCGTCGGCACGGCCGGGTCCGGCGCTTGCGCCAAAGCCACCACGGCGCTCAAGCACGCGACGGCTGACAACAAGCCGCGGAAGCCCCGCAGTCTCGTCACGTCGATGTCGCGCATTCAAGAAACTCCAGCGGCGCTCCGGCAGCCCCTAAGGCCACTGTCTCGATGTCACAATAATGACCCCAAAGCCTGACGCCTAGAACTCTTTGCCGAATGCATAGAGACACGCCGCCCAATGCACGTCGATGGCTACCGCTCAGCCACAGCCATCAACGCTTTACGGGTCTCCGCGTTGAAGAACCCATGCGACCGCCCCGCATAAAGCCCCTTGACCGCCAGCTGCTTTTGGATTTGCCGGCGCGTCGCATAACTCCACCCGCCAAACGCGACGTCGATGCCCTGCCCCGTTTGGGGCTGTCCCGCTTGGCGCGGCACCCGCAGTGACGCCAGCACATAAGCCGCAGCCCGCGTCGAACTTCGCGTGACGCCGCGACCGCGGTCGAACAGATGGGCCAGCTCGACCATCGCACCAGCATGATCGAGTTTGGCTGCAGCCTCCAATAAATTCACAGCCGACGGGACGTTCGCCGCTGCTCCCTCGCCGCGCAACTCCATCAAGCCGAGATTAAACATGGCTCTGGCATTGCCTTTGTCGGCCGCCGCTTTATAGAGCCGCCGCGCCTCAGCCGTGTTCCGCGCGACGCCCTTACCTTGACTGTAGAGGAAAGCGAGGCTTGCCATGCCATTGGCATCGCCCGCGTTGGCCGCCGCCTGATACAGCCGCAAAGCTTCCGCCAGGTTCGGCGCCGCGCCTTCGCCAAACTCGTGCATCGTACCGAGCGCCGCCATCGCCGCGGAATCGTTGTTATTCGCCGCGCGCTCGAACCACCGCGCCGCCTCCAGAATGTCCTTTGAGACACCACGGCCTTTGTCGTAAGCGCGCCCAAGCCGGTACATCGCCGCCGGCAAACCTTCCGTCGCCGCTTCGGCATAGAGCTTAACCGCCAGGGCGAGTTCATCGGCCAAAGCCCCATCGCGATCGAGCGCCACCGCTTTCTCGTAGATCGCCGTCGCCGCCGTGAGACGAACGCTGCTATCAATGCCGCCGGTCATCATCCACGACCACGGCGTGCCCGATCGCATGGCCTCGATCTTGGCCACTCTGACCGCCGCGACTTCCGCAAATAGGCCACCTGGATATCGCCGAATGTGATCTTGCAAAAGCGCGATATCCCGCGTCGCCTTGATGGCATCCCACTCCAGCAATTCGGCGACCCGGCTGTCGTCGGCGCGTGCAGCTGGCATCACAGCCACCGGTGTTGGCGGCGGCACGAAATAAAACTGACTGACCAGCGAGGAGTGTTCCCACGGCGTCTGCCGGTTCCCCGTCCGCGCCAACACGTGGCGGCGCGTGGCACGAAAAACGTCCTCGAGCGTTGCCCCCGGTCGCGACATCTCGCTTGCAAGCGCGGCGGTGTAGGGACTGTTGGCGCCCGCGCCGTCATCGGCCATTTGTCCAGGCCCCGTTGCGTACGCGATGATCGTATCGGCTGGCGCAACGATGGGTGCGAGCCCCGTCACCGAAGCAGTCCATGTGCCAGCCGCAAAAGGATTATCGCGGCAGGCATCGAGAATGACGATGTTGAGCCGCGTCGCCGATCGGGTCATCGTGCGCATGACGCTCTGCAGTGGCACCGCGAATTCTAACACATCCTCTGTCGTCCCGATGTCGACGCCGAGCGGGATCAAATAGTTGTCGCCATCGACTTGCACGCCGTGACCGGCATAATAGAACAGCGCCACCGCGCCGGGCGCCTGCAATCGCGTCCCGAACTCGGAGACCGCAGCGCGGATCTGGTCGGCGCTGGCATCCATTACCGTCATGACGTCGAAACCGGCGGCCGACAACGACCGCGCCATAAGCACGGCATCGGCGCGCGGATTTTTGAGCCGGCTCGCGGCGTAGCTGCCGTTGCCGATCACGAGTGCAACCCGCGGTTCAGCCAACGCCGCGCCCGGCCACGCACCGGACACAAGCATGAGCACGAGCACGAGCATTGCGGCCATCCGCCACGACCCTCCACTCGGCGCGGATCGGCGCGACGCCCGGGCGAACATCTCCTCACTCCTGTTATTCGAATCTGAGGTGCAAACTAGCGCACGCGCAATGATCCGCCATGCGCGCCTGAGTAATGATCCCCGCATTTTGCCAAGTTGTGCCCAGCCTTATTATGCGGTGCGAATCATGCCGGCTAAATGTCGCCCGAAAGCGGCGGCGGACACGTCGAAGCTTTGCTGGCGACGAGAATTGTATCGCGGCGGATCACGCGAAAAGGCTTCGGTAACGCGTGTTAAAAGTTTCTTAAATTAGCACTTCGTTCATTAGCCATGAATAACGGTTAGGTTCGACTAACGACACATTATAGGTTAGAAAAAACTCAACTGACCGACAACAAAACGAGTGAGCCGATGGACCTCAAAGCCGCGAACCTCGCTGACGACAAGGCCTCCCGCATCACGCGGCTGTGCATGATCGCCTGCTTCGTAATCGCGAGCGTTCTCCTCCTGACATCTCTCGCCATGGCTCAAAAATCTCAAGCTCGCACTCTAATCCAACAGTCTTCTGTCGCCGCAAACTGATCCATCTCCTCCCTGCGCCTGCACCTAATTGACTGATCCTCTTGGGCCTCACGCTTTCCCGGCGTGGGGCCCAAATCCGTTTGAGCGCAGACGTTTTGGCGCAACAGTTTCTTCACCGAGCGTTGAGACCGCCACCTTTGACCACGACCGCGTAGCCAGCCGTCCGCAGCGCCGCGACCACCGCATCCAGATGCGCCCGGTCGCGCGTCTCAATGACGAGATTGAGTTCCGTGCCCTTGGCCGGCACATCGGTGAAGACACGCTGATGATAAACTTCGACGACGTTCGCCCCCTCGACACCGATCACGCCGGAAATTCGCGCGAGTTGGCCCGGCCGGTCGGGCACATCGACCGCGAGACGCGACAGCCGGCCCTCGCGCGCCAACTCGCGTGTCAACACGCTGGCCAACAGCCGCGTATCGATATTGCCGCCGCACAAGACGAGCCCGACCCGCAGATCTTTGTACCGGCGTGGATCCATGATCATTGCCGCGAGCCCGGCCGCGCCCGCCCCCTCGACGACTGTCTTTTCGATCGTGATGAGCAACGCGACGGCGCGCTCGAGATCACTTTCAGACACGAGCACGATGTCATCCACCAACGCTTCGATGATCGGCCGCGTGATGCGCCCCGGCTTCGTCACCGCTATCCCCTCGGCCAGCGTATCGCCGCCGATCGGCAGCTTCGAGCCTTTGATCGCATTGAGCATCGATGGATAAAGTTGCGCTTCGACGCCGATGATCTTGATCGCCGGATTGATCGCCTTGGCGGCAATCGCCATCCCCGAGATCAAACCGCCGCCGCCGATCGGCACGACCAGCATATCGAGCGACGGCACTGCGTCCAGCATCTCGAGCGCCACCGTTCCCTGACCAGCGATGACGACTGGATCGTCAAACGGGTGGATGAACGTCAAGCCGTGTTCCGTTCCATACCGCCCGGCGAATGCGGAGGCATCCTCGAAGCTTGCGCCCTCTAGGATCACCTTTGCTTCAAGCCCGCGCGTATTTTCGATTTTGACGGTCGGCGTCCCCGACGGCATGACGATCGTCGCTGGAATACCGAGACGCCGCGCATGATACGCAACCCCTTGCGCGTGGTTACCAGCCGACATGGCAATCACACCGCATGCGCGTTCATGCGGCAAAAGCGATGTCAGCTTGTTGAGGGCTCCGCGCTCTTTATAAGACGCCGTGAACTGCAAGTTCTCAAATTTGAGCCAGACCTCGGCACCAATCAGGTCGCCCAGCGTTCGGCTAAGATCGAAGTCGGTATTAAGGATCGCACCGGCAACCGTCACGGCGGCCTGCTGAATATCGGCGAAAGTTACCGGCAGCGGGCCCGCAGTGCGTTTCGTTTTTGCTGCCTTCATGATCGATCACATCCGCTTTCGTATTGTCGCCAACCAGCCATTTCATCTGTCCAATCGCGACATACCGCGTGGGACTAGTGAGTTCTGTCGTGACGCTTGCCCCTTCAGGCTTGCTATTTTCCCTAGCCCGCGCTGCATAACAACCCGAGTCGAACAAAACGCTAAACGTCGGAAAGACAAATCATGCTTAAAGTTGCTTGGATCGGCCTTGGTGTCATGGGTTATCCGATGG
>JANOCZ010000401.1:0-9421 GCA_031412455.1 Hyphomicrobium sp.
CCGACAATCTCGACTGGGCGGCGTTGGCCGACAGTCAGGCGACGACCGCCGTGTACATGGCCATGCGGACCCTTGCGGAACTAAGTGCGCGGCTGATCGCCAATGGTCTTGCCGCCGATACGCCGGCGTTTGCTCTGATCAACCTGACGCGCGACGGCGAAATCATTATTCGCGATACCATCCGTGGGCTGCCGGACGCGCTGGCGGCGGGCGGCGTTCAAGGGCCTTGCTTAGTCTTGATCGGACAGGCCCTCGCGGCGGCACTTCCTCCGGCAGATGGTCCGTCCAGGACTGTTTGATCTAAAAAATCCCTACGTCCGGCGTACCTTCCCGCCGGTCATTGGCTCGATTTGCGAAATTCACTTGAGCGGAATCGGAACTTCACGGCCACACCCCGGCGGGAAAATTCGGTATACGTGAGCACCGGGCGGCGCTTGGGCTATGTTGGGCTCGGCTTGGAATGGCCGAAGGCTTTGTTTATGATGGCTATGGGGGGCTCTCACGGCCTGGTCTTGAGTACCGTTTGAGCTACACGGTTGCGCGTCGAGTGGCGGCTCTTGATCTCAGGAGCTGAGTTCGCCGGTGCGCAGTGGACGTTTGGGGAGTCGCGTTCGTATGCGGTGCAATCCGTCGTACTGGCTGTTAGGTCTCGTGCCGATAGCGATGTTGAGCTGGGTCGCAGTCCAGCTTGAACATGAGGGGATTGAATCTGATCTCGGGCGGCGCACCCAAGAGGCGCTGTCGCGCGCCGGGATCGACTGGGCGGCTCCGATCTTTGCTGGACGCGATGGTGTTTTGACCGGAAAGGCTGCCGATGAGGCGGCACCGGCGCGTGCGCTTGCAACCATACGCGATGCTTGGGGCGTGCGCATTGCCAACAATCAAGCTCAACTCATCGAGCTCGTAGATAAATTCGTCTGGTCGGCCGACGCGCGCGGCGACGGTCGCGTGGTCGTCAAAGGGTTCGTGCCCAACGAGGACGCGCGCAAAGCCGTCATGAGTTCCGCCGCTGACGTTTTTCCAAAAGCGCAGATCATCGATGAAATGAAATTAGCGCGCGGCGCGCCCGATCGCGACGCGTGGGTTGCGGGTGCGACGTTCGGCTTAAAGCAGATTGCGCAGCTCAAAAGGGGCAACGCTGAACTGAATGCGCTCGATTTGTCGGTCGTCGGTGAAGCGGGCACGGTGCAGGCCTATCGTGGTGTCAGGCAGGCGCTCGCGACCGCGATGCCCGGTGGCATTAAGTTGGCGTTTGAGAAAATCGCCCCGCCAACCATCGATCCGTATTTGTGGAGTGCAAAGTCGAACGGCAGTCAGGTCGTCATCGGCGGCTTCACGCCCTCGGAGCAGGCGCGCAGCAATCTTGGTGCCGGGGCGAAGCGGCTTTTCACCAAGGCTGAAGTCACGGACAAATCGGAGTTAGCGTCAGGCGCGCCGGAGGGGTTTGAGAAAGCGACGCTGATTGCGCTTAGCCAACTTTCGCTGTTGCGATCAGGCGCTGCGGACATCAAGGGACGCGATTTTACTTTCAGTGGTGAAGCTGCGGATGAAGCAGCGGCTGCCGCCGTGCGAAAAACGATCAAGAGCGATGTGCCGCAAAATTACAAAATCACCGAGCAAATTCGCTATCCCAAGCCCGTGCAGGCCTCGGCTGGTTACACGATTTCAATCGTCAATGACGGTACAGCCATCGAAGTCAGCGGCAATGTTCCAAGTGAAGCGGCACGGGCCGCGCTCGTCGATGCTGTCAAGGCGCGCGTCCCAGGACGGACAGTCACGGACAAGCTACAAGTGGTGCCCGGCGCACCAGACGGTTGGCAGCAATGCATTATCGCTGGTCTCGCGCCGTTGCCGCGTTTGACATCAGGCAAAACCATTCTCATCGATCGTAAATTGTCGGTCACGGGCGAGACGACGAACTACGGCGCGGCGCAGGCGATCCCGGCGGAGGTCAAGGCTGCCGTCGGTCAAACCTGCGAGGCGGTGACACAGATCGCGTTCAAGGGTGATCTCACGTCCAATCTCACGTGGCGGGCCGTGCATGACGATCGCGGCGCACTGACGCTCGATGGCGAAGTGCCCGATGATGCGACGCGGGGCCGGGTCGTCGAAATCGCGCAGAGCTTGTTTCCGAACGCGCGACTTACCGATCAGATGAAGGTCGTGGCAGCGCCGGCGGAGGCTTGGTTGTTTGTCGCCGAGCGTGGCTTAACGCAACTGGCGAAGCTGCAACGGGGCGAGACGACGCTTGCGGGTACGGAACTGTTCGTCAAAGGCATGGCGTCCAGCGATGCTGTTGCAAGCGATGTGCGCAGTGCCGTGACGCTCGATCTGCCGAAAGGTTTTTCAGGCCGTGAAGCCATCGAAGTCATGAGTGCTGAACAGCAAGCGGCGAGTACCTGTCAGGACATGATGCGCGATGCGACTGCGCGCGGTGTCCTCGAGTTCGCTCGTGCCAAAGCCGATTTGACGAGCGAAAGCACGCAAACGCTTCGCGAATTGGCCGAGATTGCCAAGGAATGCCCGGCCTTCAACATCGAAATCGAAGGACACACGGACGCTGAGGGAACGGATGAGCGCAATCAACGGCTGTCGGATCGTCGCGCACAAGCCGTTGCCGACTTTTTGGCGCGCGAAGGCGTGAACGCGGGCCGCATGGCAACTGTCGGGCATGGCGCTTCGCGGCCGATTGCCGACAACGCGACGCCTGAAGGCCGGGCGCGCAACCGGCGCATCGAATTCGTGGTCAAGGTGAACTGAGCGCTGAGGCTGAGCGCTCGAGGAGGTCTGAATGGATTATCTGTTCTTAAAGCTGATCTGGTGGATTGCGCTGGCGTTCGTGCTGGGTGCATTTGCGGGTTGGCGGTCGTGCTTTGAAGCGGAAAAGGACCTTTGAGAGGCTCGCTGAATTTGAATTTGCGCGGACCGCATCAAGAGCGTGGTGAGTTATGACGTATCTGCTGCTTCAAACATTTCTGCTGCTCGCGTCGGCCTATTTCATGGGCGCATTTCTTGCGTGTCTGGCGAAGCGGACGATGCTGCGGCGGGATGCCGTGGCAGCGTTGGCACCGCGTGCCGCTGCTCCCGTCACGATTAAACAGGCGCAGCCGATCGTCGCTGTGACGAAGCCGCGAGCCATCGATCCGGTGCAGCCGAGAATCGATATTCTGCCGCGACCGGCTGCACGGCCGGTGCCCAGACCCGCCTCTCTCGACACGACACGCTTCGATTTGGCGTTGACTGGACCCGAGCCGAACGCCGGGATGCCGCGGCGGATGATCGTGGAGATTAGGCCCGCTATTTTGAAATCGCCGACTGGTCCGGCCGTGCCGTTCAAGCCGGTGCCGGCTACTCCAGTGGCGGCGAAGCCGGCCGTGGCTCCAACGCCGTCCGCGCAAAAGCCGACGCCTACGACTGCGCCGGCGAAGCTTGAGCAGAAGACCGTTCAAGAGACGGCACAGAAGGCGCCACAACAGACGGCGGTTACACCAGTTCAGCCGAGCGGTACTGCGGGCGCTTCGGCGGCTGCGGGTGCCGCTGCTGCCGCCGCAGCTGCAATCGCCGCCGCGCGAGCTGCAGCCGCCTCCGTCGTCAGTGCGCCGCCGCGTTCGGTTGCGCCAGCTCCGGCGGTGAGTTCTGCGCCGGTCGTCAAAGCGCCCGAGAAAGTATCCGAGGCTGCCAAGCCTGCTTCCACCGATACGGCAAAGCCTATTGTGCAGGCGCCGGTGGCGGGTGGGACGGTTGTTGCAGCCGCGCTGGATGCCGGCAAAACGATGGCGGCTGTTGAAAAAGCGCCGGAGCAGAAACTTCCTGATCAGAAGCCGGCAGAGAAACTGCCAGCCCAGCCTGTGCGAAGCGATGCAAAACCTGCCGATACAAAACCGGTGGAAGCGAAGCCGATCGAGCCGAAGGGAGATGCCAAGAGCGACGCGAAGCAAAGCGAACCTGCGGCGGTGTCAGGCTCAGCGGTTTCGACATCGCATCCGGCTTCTGGCGGCGACGATCTGCAACGCATTCGCGCTATCGATGCAGACACCGAGCGGCGTTTGCACGGGCTTAATGTGCGCAGCTTCCAAGATGTCGCCCGGTGGACAGAGAGCGAGATCAACCGCATCAATCAAGCGCTCGGCTTGACCGGGCGGATCGATCGCGAACAGTGGATCGAGCAGGCGCAAATTCTAGCCAAGGGTGGGGAAACGTATTATTCGCGCAACCGCGCGGCGGCGGCTGCCAGAGCTGCAGGCCAGGGTGACCAAGGTGCCGCTGCGAAACCGACAGCTTCAGCATCACCCGCGATCGAGCCAAGCCGTGCAGCGAGTGGGCAGTCGCCTGAAGCCGCGAAGCCAGCCGCTCCGGCTGAAGCGGCTAAGCCATCCGCTCCGGTTGAAGCCGCGAAGCCAGCCGCTCCGGTTGAAGCGGCTAAGCCATCCGCTCCGGCTGAAGCAGCCAAGCCAGCCGCTCCGGCTGAAGCGGCGAAGCCCGTCGTGGTGCTGCCAGCAGCGAAGCCTGTTGTTCCGGCGGACATGGCGAAGCCTGTCACGACAGCTGCGACTGCTTTGCAGGGCCGCTCGGTCGCTGAGATGGCGGCGGCTGCAGCGGCGGCGATTGCTGCGGCATCGGCGAGCGTCACGCGCGGCATTCGGCCGATTGAGCCGATCTCGCCGATGTCGAGGGCCGATCCCAACGCGTCGATGCCTGCGCGGCTCGCCGACGCGATCAAGGAAAAGGAAAGCAAGGCTGCACTCGCGGACACGGTCCGGGAGGCGCAAGGTCAGCCTCTCCGCGCGCCTCGCGAAGGCGAACGAAGTGACGACCTCAAACGAATCCGGGGCATCGGCGTGTTGATCGAAAAGCGGCTCAATGGCCTGGGCGTCACGAGCTATGATGAGATTGCGAACTGGAACAGCCAGGACATCGACCGCATCAGTCAGACGCTCGACTTCAAAGGCCGCATTGAGCGCGAGAACTGGGTCGAGCAGGCGCGCATCTTATCGAGCGGCGGGCAAACGGAATTTTCGCGGCGCGTCGATCGCGGTGATGTCGAGTCGAGCCGCGATCCAGAAGGCAGTTAGCGAAAAGCGCTGGGCCGATTATGCAGCCGCGCGGTGGTGGGCGGCGGTGTCGGTCGCGGCGAAGAATGACGCGATTGCATTGATCGTCGGGGCGTCGCGCAGTAGCGGCGCGTGTCCTTGAGCTGGAACTTCGAGGCTCGTCAGCCGGGGATGGCGGCGGTGCATTTCCTCCACCGTGGCGCGCGACAACAGATCGGAGTTGGCACCGCGGATGACCATCACAGGCACGTGCTTCATGGCTTCGAACTGCGGCCAGAGCGCTGGAATCGGGCCGTCTAGAATCGAGAACGACCGCGATATTTTTTTGTCGTAACCGGCGGCTGGGCGGCCGTTGCGCTCGTTGAAGAGCTGCCGGGCGACCGCGTCGGCATCGGCGTCGGTCATGCCGGGGAAATCGCGGTTCGACAACTCGCGGACGATGCGCGCCGCCTCGATCCAATTTTTGGGCATCGGTGTGCGGCCAACATAGCCAGCTATCCGCAGCAGACCATCGACCTCTATGACGGGGCCGATGTCGTTTAAGACCACAGCGCCGAGACGCGTCGGTTGCGCTGCGGCCAGCACGTGTGTGATCAGGCCGCCGCGGGATGTGCCAACGATGCCGGCATCATGGAGGCCGGTCATGGTCATGAAGTCGATCACGTCTTGCAGTTCGACGGGGACCGCGTAGTTGCGCCAGTCGCTGTCGTGGCTCGAGCCGCCGCGGCCGCGCATGTCGAGCGTGTAAACATCGCGCGGTGTTTGCGGGTGTTGGCTCAGCGCGACGGCGAGGCTGTCGAAGTCACGGCTGTTGCGCGTTAGTCCGGCTAGGCAGAGGACCGGGCGAGCGTGGCCTTTGTGGTTTGCGCGATAGTGGCGGCCGTAGAGGCTCAGTCCGTCTCCCGCTGTAAAATTGATGGCGGTGAAATTGGCGGATGCTGTTTGTGATGCGTCTTGGGCAATCATGTCGGTGGCCTTCGCGCTTTTCGGGCTCGTCCAATATTTGAACGTCTCGTTTTAAACTTTGTGTCTTCAACCCTCGGTGCTGGCGGCGGCTCCGGGCTTGTCGTCGTCCTTGGTCGTCGCTGGTAATTTATAGGAGCCGCGAGCCCGCTCCAGGTCTTCTTCAATGCGCAACGCCTTATTGGTGTCGCCGAGACGGGCGCGATAAATCTGAATGTTGGACAAGACTTTCGTTACGTACTCGCGTGTCTCAGTGATCGGAATGCGCTCGATCCAATCGATCACATCGACCTTTGGATTGCGAGGATCGCCGTTTTCGCGGATCCACTGGCGCGCGCGGCCGGGGCCGGCGTTGTAGCCCGCGAGACCTAGAACATACGAGCCGCTGAATTCGTCCATCCGATCGCCGATGTAGGCCGAGGCGATGGTGACATTGTATTTCGTGTCCGACAACAGGCGGGGAATTTCACATTTGATTTTGTAGTCGCGGCAGACGTGCTGCGCGGTGATGGTCATGACCTGCAACAGGCCCTTAGCGCCGGCGCCGGACACGGTTTGCGCTTCGAATTCCGTTTCCTGGCGCGCGATGCCAAGCAGGAAAGCTGTTTCGGGCGGTGTGCGCAGCGGCTTGTACGCGGGGAACGGGCGAAGCGGATAGCCATAGGTCAAAAGATTTTGGCCTCTGGCGATCGCCGACTTGGCTACTCTGAGCGACATCTGAGCGTCGTCGATCGTGGTCGCCAAATGGGCCACCATGCCGGCTTCAGCTTCGCTCGGCAGGCCGATGCGCAAGGACGTTAGAAAGCCGCGTGTGTATTCTCGCGAAAGGCCGGCTTTGCGCGCGACGACGGCGGCTTTGACCGCGTCCGACGTGTTGAACTTTTCGACCTGCGCGGCGGTCGGTAATTGCGGTGGCGTGACGATCAGCTTGGTCATGCCGGGCTGCAATTTTTGCATCGCCAGCAGACCGTGGAAAGTGTCGGGATTTTTCGCGGCGTTCTTGAAGTGGTCGCTGGCCGCCGATTTGTCGCCACGGCTCTCGGCGATGCGGCCCAGCCAATAGGCGGCCTTCGCGCGGCTCAGCGGCCCGTCGGCCGCTTTGACCAGGTCATTGAAATGCTTTTCGGCCGCGTCGGCGTTCTTCAAATAACGAAAGGCCAGCCAACCGGCCATGAAGGTTTGTTCCTTCAGCGGATTGACCGTTAGCGGCCCGGCGTCTTTCGCAAGTTCATAGGCGAGTTTGGCGTTGCCATCCTTTAGGGCCGCGTAGGCGAGTGTGCGGCGCTCGGCCCACCACTCATCGAGCACAGCGATCTTCTCTGGGTCTTTAGGTGCGGCCATAATGATCTTGGCGGCATCCTCGATTTTTCCGGCTTTGCGCAGAAGTTGAGCGCGGTGATAGGCGAAGCCGTAGTCGGTACTATTGCCAGCGGGGAGAGCTTCCATCAGCGCGCGCGCATTGCCAGACTTGTTGAAAACAGCGAGGCGAGCCGTGGCGCGCTTTTGTTCGTCGGGTGCCAGCAGCGGGATCACCCGGCGGGCGAAGGCTGCGCGCTCGGCGCGGTTGGCTGCATAGCGGACATCGTCGGTCACCATGCGATCGAAGCGCCATTTGTGATCGCTCTGATCGAGAAGTTCGGCAAAGCGGCGAAGGAAGCCGGTTTCAAGCGATCCGGGGATGGGCAGGTCGCGCCAAGCTTTGGCAGCTAATTTTTTGGCTTCAGCTTTGTCGCCCTCAGCGAGCATTGCAGAGGCGAGGGCCGCATGGCCGAGGCCGGTTTCGGGCGGTGCAGTTTTAAAAAACGCTTTGATCGATTGGGCGCTACCGCCTTGGGTGAAGAGCGCTTCCTCCATGCGCTGAACCATCATCGAGCGCTCCGGCCAAAGCGGGTTCTCTTTGAGGAACGCGCTGTATTCGGCTGCCGTGCCGTAGCCGGCGCGCAGTCTGATCCATTCGACCAGCTTGCGGCCCACCGGGTCGTTGATAGCCGCTTTTAGTTCGGCAAATTTGTCCATTGAATTGGCGCGGACGGCGGCCGCCGCATCCTTGATGCGTTTGGCATCGTCAGCCGAGGGCGCGTAGCTGCGCACGGGGGCCAATAGCTCGTCGAGCTTGGCTAGGTGCTCTATTTCAGCTTTCACGAGCGCCGGTTCAGGGCTCAGGGCCGCATCGGCAACCTCGGCTCGCGCCGCCGTTGCGAGAAATAGCCACGTCAGCAAGGCTGCGGACAACAGAGCGACTGGCCGCGGCACGAAAGCAATATTCGAGTTCACTGGTGTGTTCCTCACCCTATTTGCGCCGGGAATGCCGCGCGTCGCGCTCAATCTTGCAGGGGCCCGCGCAAGCGCCTATTGTCCCGGCGGATTCCCTAACTTGCTCCGTTGCCTCGCATTAAGCGGACGGATCGGCTTAGGTGCAAGCGCTTTGCCGACGGGCGTGCCACGCTCGTGCGGCAACACGGTGGCTTGGCGGCTGCTGTGGACCGTCGCGACGCGACGTGGCGATGTATACAACTCTTCATGCGGGGTTCGGCGGTATTCGCTGCGGCCCAGATACAAACCGACACTCGTAAGCAAGGCATACCCAGCTGCATGTTCAAAGGTTCGATCACGGCAATCATCACGCCGTTCCGGAATGGAAAGCTCGATGAGGCGGGTATGGCGCGCTTCGTCGATTGGCAAATCAGCGAAGGTACGCACGGGCTCGTTCCAGTCGGCACGACCGGTGAAAGCCCGACGCTCGATTTCGATGAACACAAGCGGGTCATCGAGATCACCGTCGATACTGCGAAGAATCGCGTGCCCATTATCGCCGGGACAGGTTCCAACTCGACCGACGAGGCCATCGAGTTGTCGGTGTTCGCGGAGAAGGCCGGCGCGGACGCCGTGCTCGTCGTCACGCCCTATTACAACAAGCCGACGCAGGAAGGGCTCTATCAGCACTTCAAGGCGATCAACGATGCGATCAACATTCCGATTATTATTTACAACATTCCGGCGCGCTCGATTGTCGATATGTCGGTGGCGACCATGGCCCGCTGTTTTGAGTTGAAGAATGTCGCCGGCGTCAAAGATGCGACGGCAAACCTCGCGCGGCCCTCGCAGCAGCGGGCGGCGATGGGCGAAGAGTTCTGTCAGCTGTCGGGCGAGGACGCGACGGCGCTGGGCTTCATGGCGCATGGCGGACGCGGTTGTATTTCGGTCGCGTCCAACGTTGCGCCGCGGCTGTGCGCGGAGTTCCAAAATGCGTGTCTCGCTGGTGATTACAAAAAGGCGCTGATGCTGCAAGATCAGCTGATGCCATTGCACGACGTGCTGTTTGTCGAAACGAATCCGGGGCCGGCGAAGTATGCCGTGTCGCGTTTGGGTTTTTGCACGCCGGAGATGCGGTTGCCGATGGTGCCGGT
>JANOCZ010000402.1:0-2639 GCA_031412455.1 Hyphomicrobium sp.
ATGCGCGGCGGACTGGCTTGCCGAGAATTGTGCGATCCCGTCGTCTTTGCAGACCACCCTCGCCACCCGCCTGAGCGACGCGCTGACCGCCGAGCGCATGCAGGGCATCGTGATCGAGGAATTTGATGATAACCCCCAGTCCCGCCGCACGATGGCGATTGGCCTCTCCGTATTCGTGACGCCAAAACTCTTCGACCAGCTCGCAGCCGAGCCAAAACCTTTTTTGTTCGCCGGCTTGCTCGACTTGGCGCAGGCCGATCCGGAAATCTTTCTCGGACCCGACCAAATCGGCCTCGCCAACGGCCGCGCCGGATTGAATCTGATCTCCAGATACATGCAAGCCGATTGGGACCACGCCGATCCGCGCTGGCAGTCCATAGCGAGGCTCGCGCACACCGCGAACGTCCGGTATCTGCGTGGTCATCGTATTCGCCGTGCCTTGCAACAGGATTGGCATCGCGAACCGGACTTCTATCTCGCGTCCGGCTACGAGGTATTGAGCGAAACGCCCGCACACTTTCGCGGCGATGGCCAAGATGGGCCGCAACGATGGATGACCTATTTCGCCGACGCCGAAGTCATTGCACGCCGCCCCGTCGGTTCTCCATTGTCGTTCGTCATGCAGTACGAAGCGCCCCGCTGCGGCTTCACTCCAGCGGAGCAGCGCGTGCTTTGCAAAGCCCTCGATGGCATGACCGACCGGCAGATCGCTGACCAGTTGTCGATATCGACGAACACTATCAAGCTGTCGTGGCGCAACATCTACGAACGCATCAAGACGAAGTGCCCAGCAGTTCTGGCGGGTGTCTCGTCAAGCGAAAAGCAGGGCGTGCGCGGCGGCGAAAAGCGGCGGCGGGTCATAGCCTTCGTCGAGGACTATCCCCAGGAGATGAGGCGTTTCAATTCTCTGCTGCCGCCGCCAGCCAAACCAATGCGCAGAGTTGTTGCAAATGACCCGGCGCAAGGTGTGGAACTCGGCCGTCAACTTTTGACTGCCAAGTAATCGCCGTCAGCCAAACGTAAGCGCTAGAAGTCGGCATCAGCTGCGGTGCCCAGATCGGCAGCGGGCGCCGTCCGCTCCGCCTGCCACTCGCGATAGTTCACGACCGCGCCGTTTCGCTGATAAGCCGGTGACGCCATCTCGACGAATAACGGCACGAGATCATCTGGCGACGGCAGCGTCGCCGCATCTTCACCGGGAAAAGCCTTGGCGCGCATTTGCGTGCGCGTCGCGCCCGGATTGATCAGGTTGGCGCGCACGGGCGTGTCGTTCAATTCTTGTGCCCACGTTTTGACCAGCGCTTCGAGCCCCGCTTTCGATGCCGCGTAAGGCCCCCAATAAGCGTGCTTGCCGCTCGATGCGCCCGACGTCACGAAAATTGCCCGGGCCGCGTCCGACCGCTTTAGCAGCGGATCGAGCGTTCTGATGAGCCGCCAATTGGCGCTGAGATTGATGTCGATGGTTGAGAGAAAACCATCGTCAGTCACATGCCCAAGCGGCGAAAGCGGTCCTAGGATTCCGGCGTTTGCGACAAAGATGTCAAGCTTCTGCCAGCGCTGATAAAGCGTCGGCCCGACCTGATCGATCCGGTCGCCCTTTTTGAGATCAAGCTGCAACAACGTTGCCGCGCCGCCGGCGGCTTGAATTTCGTCATCGAGGGATTCGAGCGCCGGCAAACCGCGCGCCGCGATGACGACATGCGCGCCAGCCTTGGCCAGTCCCAGAGCAACCGCCCGCCCGATGCCGCGCGACGCGCCGGTGACGAGCGCAATCCTGTCCTTGAGGGGGCGGTCTTCGAGGAGCGCGTCGGGCATCACAAATTACATTTCGGTGTGCGGTAAAACGAAAGAGCGTGCCGTGTCAGGCAAATCCATATCGGCCCAATTTCCTACCCAACTTCCGCCAGCAGCGAAAGTTGGCGTGGCGGCGCATCGCCATTCTGATCTGTCAGCTCGGTCGGATAATCGCCGGTAAAGCAGTGGTCGGTGAATTGCGGCGCCCGATCATCGCGTCCATCGAGTCCGATCGAGCGATAAATGCCATCGACCGAGAGAAACGCCAGACTATCGGCTTCCATGAAAGCCCGCATGGCTTCGAGATCCATGTTGGCCGCCAGCAGATCGTGTTTGCTCGGCGTATCGATGCCGTAGAAATCGGGATGCGTGATCGGCGGCGACGAGATGCGCATGTGCACTTCTTTCGCGCCGGCATCGCGGATCAGCTGCACGATCTTTTTCGACGTTGTCCCGCGCACCACGCTGTCGTCGATCAGCACGACGCGGTTGCCGCGGATCACACTCGAGTTGGCCGAATGCTTGAGCTTGACGCCGAGCTGGCGAATGCGCTGCTCAGGCTCAATGAAGGTCCGCCCGACGTAGTGATTGCGGATGATGCCGAGTTCAAACGGAATACCGCTCTCCTGGCTAAAACCGATCGCCGCCGGTACGCCGGAATCGGGAATGGGAACGATGACATCGGCACTGGCCGCCGCTTCGCGCGCCAGCTGCACGCCCATCTTCTTGCGGATTTCATATACCGTGCGCCCGCCAACGATCGAGTCGGGCCGCGCGAAATAAATGTATTCGAAGATGCACGGCCGCGCTGCGCGACGCGGGAAAGGCCGGTGGCTCTCGAGCCC
>JANOCZ010000403.1:0-7175 GCA_031412455.1 Hyphomicrobium sp.
GGGCGAAAACCTCTGGGGTGGTTTCGGAGCATCGTTTGAAGAGAGCAATACTCTGATCAACGGTTCGACCAAGACCGACGGCACCTGGTGGCAGGTTGGCAGCTCGCTGAAGTGGGTCGATGGGCCGATGAAGATCTCGGCGTCGATCTCCGGCGGCCAAGCTGACCTCGATACGGTCCGCGCGACGCTCGCCCCCGGCATCACTGCCGACAGCAGCACGACGCTCGAATTCGGTACCGGCCTGGTGCGCTTCGCCTACACGTTCGGCGACACTGGACTCTACGTAACGCCGATGTTCGACGTCGCTGCAAACTACCTGAGCATCGACGGTTATACGGAAACCAGCAGACTTGGCCTAACCGTTGCGGGCACGAGCGAATGGATCTTTGCCGCTGGACCGGCAGTCGAGATCGGCTCGACCATCCACTCCGGCAACTTGACCTTCAGACCCTACGTCAAAGCGGGCGTGACGTTCCTCTCCGACGACGCCATCTTGCAGTCGGCGCACTTCGCCGGTTCGTCAGTCGGATTTATCGTCGCCTCGGGCTTTGACAACGTCTACGCGGATCTGACGGCCGGCGTGCAATTGTTCAGTGCGGAAGGTATCAACCTGCGCTTCAACTATGAAGGCAAGTTTGGCGAAACCAGCGAGCAGCACGGCGTTGATGCCAAGCTGACGGTCAACTACTAGTTTCTACGCAATCAGCGTCACTGCGTTCGGCGCGCGGGCGTTTGCGACCTCGCGCAACCGTCGCGTCACCGCCGCTGCCCTCAAACGTCCGACGATGTACGTCTTGAAAGGATCGAGCTTCTCTGGCCGCTTCGGCGCCGGCTTCCGCTGTCGTTGTCAGTGTGCGGAACCGCGTACGGCGCACCCTTGAATGGAAAGCGAAACTCCGTATGCGCCTGAGCCTGGCCTGCGGAAAAGCCGGCAACAAGAGTGAGGGCCGCGAGGCCCGCTATAAGGGTGGTTTTCATGGACATGATCCTTTGTTTCGAGCGTTCAGCTCGTGTGTTGTGTTGAAATGGAAGGTCGCAACGCACCGGCCAGACCGATAAGGTCCGGCCGGCACGCGGCTACTTGGTTCAGCGGATGACCTGCTTTTTGCTCGCGGTGCGCACGCGGGCGGCTTGATCTTGATGCTTCGCCGTTCGCGCCACATGAACAGACGCGGCTTTGTAAACCGGTGCAGACTGCGTGGCGTAGGGCGCGCTCTTGTACGGGAAATGCAAGACGGTTTCGGCCTGTGCCTGACCGGCGCTCGCGCCGACAACGAGGGTGAGAGCCGCGATGGTCGTCTTAATGATCGTCTTCATAGCAATAGTCCTTATCAATCGAGAGTTCAGGTTTCGACGGACATGCGCGGATTCCGGGGAAGCCTGGCGCGCTCAGTGACGCGGGTTGAGGCGGTTCGGAACGCAAGCCGTTCGTGGATGATGAATTTCAGAGTGCGCGTGGTACGCGCTCGCAATCACACGACCATCGGTGGTCGCACGTCATGCGTTGCGTCGCTCGAAGCGACGCTCAACCGATTAAGCTCGGGGAGGCGGAGCGGGGGGCTGGATTGTCAGGAAGTGTCCGAGCGCAGCGGCTGCGAACTTCAGGACATCGTGGTCCGGTGTGATCGATGCAAAGGCACTTGAGACTATACCGGTCGACGCCATGCACTGGCTGGCGCAGCCGGTCGAGGTCTGGCATTGCGGCATGGTTCCGCAATGCGGCATGGCATTGTGGCACGGACAATCGGCCATGCCGCGATTGCCGATCATCACGGAATCCGCCGTGCCATCGACGCCGATCGTTTCCTGCATGCCCTGGCAAGACTTGGTCATCGCAAATGCGGCAACCGGCGAAAACGCCAAGCTCAGTGCGACGACGATTGCCAATATTGGTCTAAATCTGAGCATGATAATCACTCTACGAGGATCGTCCTCTTTCTATTACGCGTTATCGCGAATTTGCGTGGCAGCTGGGATGCTTTTTCGCCCGGAGATATAAAGCAACAAGCCGGACGCCCCGAAGACCAGCCACGCCAGCAACAGCAATAAAGTCACAAGTACTGGGTCCCAAAGCGCTGGAAACAGGTAGCGCTGCACAATGGCTTGCAAAAGGTTGAGGCTGGCGGCGCTGAGTCGTCCCCACAGGTCGCCAAAGGAGACAAAAGCGAGCAGCCCTGCGCCGGATAACCCCGACACGAGGTCAAGCGCGACTATCGCTGCAGCCAGCACAATCAGGTCGAGACAGAGCAAGCGACGAACAGACACTGGATCACCCTTGCCTTGAGCGAGCATGAACTGCAACACGCACGCGGGCCTGTCGAACCTGAGATAGCGCGCGGATGAGCAGCCCGACGGACGTCAACAGCAACGTAGATATAAGAAGAGTAAGCATGGCAACCTCACTTGAGTTTCGCTGACGCCAGTGGAACGTCGAATTTTTCGCACCAAATCCAGAGCTCATTGTATTGGCTGAGATCTGTGCCTGCCGGAACCGTATACTCCTGCGCGCCCTTAAACTTCGCGAGCGTCGCGAAAATGGTGCCGCGCTTGTAGCTGTCCTTGCCCCAGGCGAGACGCGGGGCTGGCGCTTCCTGCAACGAGAAGTCGTCTCTCAAAACCACTTTAGTCACCGCGCCGTCTTTCAGAATTTCAATGTGGCCGGAGGCTTTGTGGCCGCCCTCGCCTTGGAAAACGCCGGGTTCGGCTGCATGACTCGCATTAAAAGCCGTAAAGCAGACCGCCATACCGATGGCAATGACGGCCAGGACAACGGCAGGGATAACGGGAGGGACAATGATCCACTTGGACACGACGTTTTCTCCTTCGCTTCTGCCACGACCGGGCATGACGAAATAATAGGTGCTCACAACGGACTGCGAAAATATCGCCTGACGATGGGTTTGATACATGTTGGCTATAGCCAATGAGACGCCCTCCACTGGGTGATGACGACGCAGTAAGAATAGCTCAAGGGCAACACGACCCACTGCAACACGGGTGAGACTCCGACTTGCAGCAGCGGCACCACGGGCATCAAGTCCGAGTACGCCCAACGCCCGGCCCAATAAACCGCGTGCCATTCGAATGCGATGGTGATGAGAACACCGGTCGCGAAGTAGGCGGCCAAGGCCCATTTGCTCGGATCGACGAACCAAAGCCATCGCTTATCCAACACGGCTCCGACGGCGAAACTTGCTAGTGCGATGACAACGTCGCCCAACGTGGCCTAAAGACATACCAGCGGCCTGCCAATGGCTTATCTCCGGCATACGGGCAAACAGAGGCGCCTGCAAAATCTCCCAGGCGAAATGGAATAGGAAGGTCAACAGCGCGAACACAAGCAGGGCTTGAAGCTCCTAAGCATTAAAAGGTCGCTCCTACGGCTCCAAACCTAACGCCTGGTTGACGTCGGAACGCGCCCGGTCCACCGCAACCCGAGCCGTGGCGCGTGACAGGTCGGCGCCGTACAACTGCAGGCGAGCGCGGATGAGATCGTTCAATTCGGATTGTCCGGCGCGCTGCGAGTCTTGCGTCAACTGAACAACGGAGCCGAGTGCGTTGTGTCTCGTCTCCAAGGCCGCAAGCTGCAGGCGTGCGCCATCAAGCCTGGCCCGCGCCTGTGCCGCCTCGCCGCCGACCTCGCGTTCGGCAAGCGCCAGTTCTTCGTGCGCTGCTATGACCTCAGCCGCAGCCGCGGCGCGCTTCGGTGCGTTAATAGCGTCATAGGCGAAGGGAATTTTAAGGCGGACGCCAAGCGACGTGACGTTCGGCTCAGCGCTCGTATCGGTGTTGTTGTTCACGAAACCGCTGAACTCGGGCCGCTCGCGATCGACGGCCCAGACTAGACCTTCGTCGGCCTGCGCTTTTTGAATGGCGACGCTGCGCAAGACGACGCGCGGATGGTTCGCGGGCGCGGCGCTCCCTGCGTCTCGCTCTCGGAACGCGGCCGGAGCAGATGTTCCTGTCAATACTTGAAAAGCGATTTTTGCTTGATTGAGTTCGGCGCGCAATCCGGCCAACGCAGCCTCGGCGTCGGCGACGTCAGCGTCGGCGAGCTTGGTGTCGATCAACTGAGCCTGACCAGATTGAGACTGATCGCGCAGGCTTTTGGCTAGCGTTCCAGAGGTTGCACGACGACGTTCTGCGACTGCCAGTTTTTCTCGCGCTTCGGCCACCATCCAATAGGCGTCGCGGACTCGCTTGGCGACGTCGAGCCGCTTCGCAGCAATCTCAGCCTCGACGCGCTCGCCTTCCGTCAAGGCAGCCGCCAACGCGGCTCCGCGCTCACCACGCAACCAGATCGGCACACCGAATTCGGCTTCGTATTCGCGTGTGCCGCGGTCATTGGTCAAAGCGTCGGTTCTGTGCACCAACGTCGTCCAGGGACCGCCGGGCAACAGCGCCTCGGCAGCATCGGCTTTCGCGCCGATTTCGGCGCGCCGCGCCGCCAGCGCTGGAATATCCGGCGTTCGTTCGCACGCCGCTTCAAAAGCGCCCGTCAGCTCAGATGCCTTTGCCGGAGCAGCAAGCTCGGTCGGAATGATGAGTGCGATCAAGAGAGTCAGTATCCGCATGCTGCGTGTCCATTTTTCGTATGGGTATGAATAAACACAGAATTAGACGCCAACTTTCGAGCGCTGAAAGCGAATCACGGAGCTGGGACGAGCGTAGTTCACGAACCGCCTTCGAGCGTTGCCGAACGTGGGGTTATCGACGCTTATGCGATTGCCTCCACCTTTGCCGCCGTTGCTGTGTTGGATTTTGGCAACCCCCAGCCCTTAACGAGCGCATAAATGGCCGGAATGACGATCAGCGTGAGCACGGTCGACGACACCATGCCGCCGATCATCGGCACGGCGATCCGCTGCATGACTTCCGACCCGGTGCCGGTGCTCCACAGGATGGGCAGCAGGCCGGCCATGATGGCGACGACTGTCATCATTTTTGGCCGGACGCGCTCAACGGCGCCTTCCATGATAGCGGCTTGGAGATCCTCGCGGTTGAAGGCGCGGTTCTCGCGTGCGGCCTTCGCTTTTTGCTCGGTAAGCGCATGGTCGAGATAGATCAACATGATGACGCCGGTCTCGGCGGCGACGCCTGCGAGCGCGATAAAGCCCACGGCGACAGCGACAGAAAGATTGAACCCCAGCCACCACATCAGCCACAGGCCGCCAACGAGCGCGAACGGCAGCGACAGCATGACGATCAATGTTTCCGTAACGCGGCGGAAGTTGAGATACAGCAACAGCAGAATGATCAGCAGCGTCAGCGGCACGACGATCGCGAGCCGCGCCTTGGCGCGTTCGTAGTATTCGAACTGACCGCTCCAGATGGCCTGATAGCCGACCGGGAATTTCACGCTGGTCTCAACCGCCTTCTTGGCGTCGGCGACATAGCTGCCGAGGTCACGGTCGCGCACATCGACGAAGATGTAGGCGGCGAGCTGGGCGTTCTCGGTGCGAATGCTGGCCGGTCCGGTGGTCAGCTTGACGGTCGCCACCTGCCCCAAGGGTATCGACGCGCCGTTGGCCATCGGCACCTGCACATCTCGGGCGATGGCTTGCGGGTCGGACCGCAGTTCACGCGGGTAGCGAACGCTGACGCCGTAGCGCTCGCGGCCTTCGACGGTGGTCGTCACGGTTTCGGCGCCAAGTGCGGAGGCCACGACGTCCTGCACATCTCCGACCATTAAACCGTATCGGGCGAGTTGCTTGCGATCCGGCTCGACCTCCAGGTAGTAGCCGCCGATAATGCGTTCCGCGTAAGCGCTCGCGGTGCCCGGCACGGTCTTGATCGCCGTCTCGATCTCGCGGGCGAGCTTCTCCATCTCCTTCAGGTCTTTGCCAATGACCTTGACGCCGACGACCGTGCGGATTCCTGTCGCCAGCATGTCGATGCGGGCCTTGATCGGCTGGGTCCAGGCGTTCGAGACGCCAGGAAACTGCAGCGCCTTGTCCATTTCGGACGTCAGCTTGTCGAGCGTCATGCCCGGCCGCCACTGATCCTCGGGCTTCAGATTGATCAGGGTCTCGAACATTTCCGTGGGCGCCGGATCGGTCGCCGTCGCCGCCCGTCCGGCCTTGCCGAACACAGACTCGACCTCAGGGAACGTCTTGATAATCTTGTTTTGCGTTTGCAGCAGCTCCGCCGCTTTGGTGATCGAGAGCCCCGGCAGCGTCACCGGCATATAGAACAGCGTGCCCTCGTTAAGGTTCGGCATGAATTCGGAGCCGAGCTTCGACGCCGGCCACGCGCTGCCGGCCAAAATTGCGAGCGCCACGAAGATCGTCAGCGTCTTGGCTTTCAGCACGCCGCGGATCATCGGCCGATAGGCCCAGATCAGGAAGCGATTCACCGGATTCTTGTGCTCTGGGATGATGCGGCCGCGCACAAATATGATCATCAGAGCCGGAACGACGGTGACGGAAAGAAACGCCGCTGCCCCCATGGCAAACGTCTTGGTGTAGGCCAGCGGATGAAATAGCCGGCCTTCCTGCGCTTCAAGCGCAAAGATCGGCAGGAACGAGACGGTGATGATCAGCAAGGAAAAGAACAGCGGCGGACCGACCTCGCTCGCCGCCTCAATCAGCACCTCTGTTCGCGGCTTGTCCGGTGGCGCGCGTTCGAGATGCTTGTGCGCGTTTTCGATCATGACGATGGCCGCATCGATCATTGCGCCGATTGCGATGGCAATGCCGCCGAGGCTCATGATGTTGGAGGATAGCCCCAACGCATGCATGAAAATGTAGGCGATGAGAATGCCAAGCGGCAGCGTCAGGATGGCGACAAAGGCGCTGCGGACGTGCAGCAGGAACACGACGCAAACAAGGGCGACGATGATGCTCTCTTCGATCAGAGTCGTCTTTAAGGTCTGGATAGCCCGATGGATCAGCTCCGAGCGGTCGTAAACGGGAATGATATCGGTGCCTTCTGGAAGGCTGGATTTTATAGCTGCAAGCTGAGTCTTGACGTTGTCGATAACATCGAGGGCATTCTGGCCGTAGCGCTGCACCGCGATGCCGCTGACCGCCTCCCCCTCGCCGTTCAGTTCCGTAATGCCGCGCCGCTCGTCCGGCGTGATCTCGACGCGCGCCACGTCTCGCAACAGAACGGACGCGCCGTTTTCCGCTTTCAATACGATCTGTTCGATATCGTCGACGCTGCGCAGATAGCCG
>JANOCZ010000404.1:0-2241 GCA_031412455.1 Hyphomicrobium sp.
GCCGTCAGCAGGTGCCGGATCAAGCCGCGTGAAGGGATCGGACGTGAGCAACAGGAAAAGCAAAAACGCCAGCGCAATCGCCGCCTGTACCGAGAGCACATTGGCCTTGAGCGTCGCCGGCAAGTTGTTGCCAAAAACCGCGACAGCCGCACCAAACAACGCCAAAATCAACACCCACAAAAGCATCGAGCCCTCGTGGTTCCCCCACACGCCGGAGATTTTATAGATCATCGGCTTGGTCGAATGCGAATTCGCCGCGACATTCGCTACCGAAAAATCGCTCGTCACGTAAGCGTAGGTCAGACACAGAAATGACAGCGCCAGCAGCGCCAATTGTGAGATGGCGGCCGGCTCGGCGACATTCATCATGCGCGCATCTCGTGCCCTCGCGCCCATAAACGGCACGACTGTCTGCACGACCGCAACGAGCAGCGCCAAGATCAATGCGAAATGTCCAAACTCAACGATCACAACGTGGACCTTCCATTAACACTCCAGCTTCGCGGCAACTCACTTCTCAGTCGCGCCCGGCGGCACACCAGCGGCAGGCACAGCATCAGCACTGCCACCAAGCTTCACGCCGCGCGCTTCGAGTGACTTCTTCACTTCCGCTGGCATGTAGTTCTCATCATGCTTGGCCAGCACGCTATCGGCCACAAACGCACCGTCAGCCGCGAGCTTACCTTCAGCGACAACGCCTTGACCCTCGCGAAAAAGATCAGGAAGCACGCCAGTATATGTGACCGGGATTTCTTTCAACGTGTCGGTAACCTTGAACGCGACTGTCGCGCCCTGCCCGCGCACGACCGATCCAGCCAACACCAATCCGCCGAGCCGGATGCGGGTCCCAGCCTGAATCTTCTTTTCGGCAACGTCACTCGGCGTATGAAAAAACACGATCGAATCTTTGAGCGCGAACATGACGAGGATAGCGGCCGCCGCCAGCGTTGCAACGCCAGCCCCGATCATCACGCCTCGTTTCTGCTTCCGTGTCATCGCCCGTGTGCCTTACTTGAATCTACGATGCGTCTAGCCGCCGACGCCGAGCGACTTGGCCAACTCTTCAACCTCGGCAATGGCCGCCGCGTCACCTGCTAGACCCGACCGTGCCTCGCTGAGCGCCTTGACCGCGTCGGTTTTGCGGCCAAGCACCTGATAGGCGCGAATGAGTTTGATCCAGCCATCTTTATCGCGTCCGTCGGCTTTCAAACGCGCAGCCAACCCATCGACCATACGGCCGATGAAGGCATCGCGATCAGCAGGGCTCATGCCTTCGACGTCCGCGGCCCGATCATCAGTTTTTGTCGTCGGCGCCTCTATAGCCGGTTTGGCCTCTCCAGCCGAGCTGCGATTTTCCTCAATCTTCGCCAGCCGTTGCGCAATCGCCGCTCGCCACGGCGCTGTGTCTGGCGCCTCCGCGATCAGCGCGCGATAGTCCGCCGCAGCCTCGGCAAATTTCCCATCCTGCTCTTTTGCGAGCGCCAACCAGATCCGAGGCTCTTTCAAGTTAGGGTTTTTGGCGAGCAACCCCGTCAGCACTTGACGCGCGTCCTCTGGCACCAACCCCTTCTCACTGCGAATGCGCGCATCGGCAAAGCCTTGCAACCGCTCTGGCGTCTCACCCAGAAGTTTGATCGCCGCCGCATATGCCGACGCCGCATCGGCCGAGCGCCCCGCTGCCATATAAACCGGCGCAATGACGTCCCATCCGCGGCCGTCTTCGGGATGATCTCTGAGCCGCGCCTCGACTTTTGCAATCAGATCGTCAGGCCGATCGCCCTTCGCCTCAGCTGCGATGCGCTCGCTCAGCGGCAATCCCGGAAGCCCCGGCGATCCGTACGTCACATACAGCGCGACGCTGAGCAGCGGCAACGCCAACGTCGTCGCGGCATAAACCGGCTTCACCCATGATCGAACCGGCGGCTTCGGCGCGGATCCTGCTTCGTCAATCGCGGGCTTTTCCGCTTGGCGCAGCACGCGTCGCGACACCTCAGTGCGCGCGGCCTCCGCCTCCGCGCCATTGAGCACGCCGCGCGCGGCATCGGCTTCGATCTCGGTAAGCTGATCTTTGTAAACGGCGAGGTCAGCGAGGTGCGTGTTATCGGGCGCGCTGGTCTCGCGCAGCAGCGGGCGCGTCACGGCGTACGTTACGGCCGCCGAAAGCAAAGCCACTGCAAACCAGAACATCATGACGACGCGCTCACCATACGACTATCACGGGATACGACTGTCAGGGGAATA
>JANOCZ010000405.1:0-5184 GCA_031412455.1 Hyphomicrobium sp.
GCGACGTTGTCCTTTGCCTGTCCTATAATGTTGTTCTTGGAAGCGTTGGGCAGCACGACTTGACTGGTGCCGTGCAGGCTTGTCATGAGATTGAGTGCGAAGAAGTCGAGCACATCGTAAAGCGTACCTTCCTCGACGAGCAGCGTGCCATCCGTATACGCTTCACCCATGTAGAGATCTGGCACTACCATCATTCGCCGCAGTATTTTTCTGTCGTTTATCCTAATGCTGGCTTCCGGCCCCTTCGCCGCGCCTTCGAGAACATGAATATGCCCATCCGGATCGACGACCTTTAATCGCCCCGCTTTGATCTGTAACTTCAACGGGTCCATATGCTCTCCATGACGTTCAACGATTACTGAATGTAGGAGCGTAAGCACGTCAGCGCATTCCAGCAATTATTTTTGCTGCGGCCGTTCAAAACACTACTCCGCTTTCCTAACACAGTTCGGACGCCTCCTGAAATCGACGTTTATCTTCGCGTCATCAAAGGCGAGTTGCGCCAGCATCGACGCAACATCCGAAACAATTTCGCTTTTCGACCGTACCTCGGGGAGCATTGGCCGCAATTAGCGGCAAGGGAGGCCGCTTGCTAGAAAATGTCTCGCCAACACAGTGGCGTTTGCTTGCGGATTCCGTGCTGTGCGTCCACATCCTCATCGCCGTGTTTATTGTTCTGGGCCAATTGGCAATCCTTGCCGGTGGGTTAGTTGGCGCGCAATCAGTGCGCAGTTTCAAGTTTCGTTTCACGCATCTCATGTTGATCGTTTTTGTAGCGGGACAAACGTGGCTCGGACAGTTGTGTCCGCTAACACTCTTGGAGCAGTATTTGCGCCAACGCGCTGGACAGCAAATATATACAGAATCATTCACGCAACACTGGCTCGCCCCCCTCATCTTTTTTGATGCGCCGTGGTGGGTATTTACTGCACTCCATAGCTTCGGAGCCCTTATCGTTATTAGTTCCTGGTGGATTGTTCCCCCGGCGAGGTCCGAACGCAAAGTTTGTGGGACCACGTGCTAATGGTTTTGCATTCAATGTTCGCCATCTTTCGCGCAAACCAACCTGCGCTGCGGCCTCGTCATTGCAATGCCGCAGTAAGGCAGGCGTCAAGCATGTCGGTCGTGATTTTAAGTTTCTTGGCGGTAGCCGGTTGCTCGCCTCTGACGATATACAATGCTCTCGCGCCAGCCGACACCGGAGGTCGAATAGAAAAAGTCGATATATCCTATGGAGGATTACGCCGGCAGAAACTGGACGTTTATGTTCCCGCCCGAAGTGCGGGCGCAACACCTGTCGTGGTTTTCTTTTACGGAGGATCGTGGAACAGCGGTAGCAAGGCAGACTATGCATTCCTTGGAAAGGCTCTTGCGTCCCAAGGGTTTGTCGCAATGGTTGCCGACTATCGGCTCGTTCCCGAAGTTCGCTTTCCCGACTTCCTCAGCGATAGTGCGCGTGCCGTCATCTGGGCGCATGACAATGCACAGCAATTTGGGGGCGACCCGAATCGATTGTTTATATTGGGCCATTCGGCAGGTGCCTACAACGCCGTCATGGTTGGTTTGGACGACCATTATCTTCGCGCGCTTGGCTACGACCGATCGATCATACGAGGAGTGGTTGCGCTCTCCGGTCCTTATGATTTCCTGCCACTCGATGTCGAATCCACAGTAGCAGCCTTTGGGCGCGCGGAAGACCTCGATGCGACGCAACCGATAAACTTTGTTTCCAGAAACGTGCCAGCAATGTTCCTCGCGACCGGCGAGGCAGATACGACGGTCCGTCCTCGCAATACATACCGCCTCGCTGAGAAACTAAAGTGTCTTGGAGCCTCTACCACCGTGCGAACCTATGAAGGAATTGGCCACGTCGATATCTTGCTAGCTCTATCGCTGCCGTTTCGCGGGAAAGCGCCAGTGCTCGACGACGTCTCAAAGTTCATCAAAGAACACTGACATTAGAGTATGTAATACGGCTGATACACGCTGTGGATTTTTTAAAGGCAAGGGAGCCAGCGAGCTTGGCCTAAGCGGCGCCAGTGCCGCCGTCGCCCACGCACTTTATATTGCGACAGGAATGCAAATACGCACTATGCGATCAACTCGATAAAAAACTTCTCGACCATTTGCCAGACGTGTGATGGCGGTGATCGAACGGGCAGCCTCTGAGAACGATGACGCCTTGCTATGGTGTCGATCTTGATCGGAATCTGAGGAGCTAACTTACAGCCTGGTAAGCTGTTCAGCTTAGCGAAGCACAGATAAGGCTGTAGATCAGTATTCCTGACCCCCACTATTAGAAATAATGATGTGCTATCACGCGAACGCGATCGAACCTTATCGCCGCGACGCGCATTCTTGACGTACAGCACCACATCGCTGCTGCAATAAAGTGGAGGACGCCATGAAAATTTGGACAAAGCCGGCCGTGCGCGAACAGGAAGTCGGCCTCGAAGTAACGTCGTATCTGCCGGCTGAAATTGACATCGTCTGAACTTCGCGATGCTATTAATCCGGAACTTGGAAGCGGTGTTGGGCACCCGCTCTTCGCCGCTTCCTGTCCTGCATCTGCCGGATGCTTGTGGTTGATTAAGTTGGAAGAAATGAAAAAACAAAAGAGTCCTGCCACTAAGACTATAGTTGGTAACGGAGCGAATCGCGTCACGAAGCCACTGAGGTCGTCGGTCGGATCACCACGAACACGGTGTGTTGTTTAGCGATAACCTGAACTCGCTGAAAGCCGGCGGACGCGCCCGACGTTGCTCGAAGACATGATTCTTCGGGAGAAAATCCAGTACTTCGATCACGAACGCATCCTAGAACGCATCGTGCATGTCCGAGCTCAGGCGCTCACGGCTTTTTCGAGCTGACCGAGTCGCTCGACAAGAATACGCTGGGGCCCCAAATGCAAACCCCACTCGCGCTTGAAATTAAGGTCGACTGTTCTTCGGCAGGCAATTCTTTGATCACCATCGCGCGCACTTTGTTAGGATTGCGCGCGGCATATCGGAAAGCAACGGTGCCGCCGAGCGCGTTACCCATCAAGATGGCAGGCTCCTTGATGCCCAAAGGTGGGGGCAAAGACGATCAACAAGAGATGCGTGAGAAGAAACTTGAAATTGCGCACTTGTTGCGCGCCAACGAACCCACCGGCAAGGATTGCCAATTGGCCCAGGACAATAGATACGGCGATGCCGATGTGGACGCCAAGCACCGCATCAGCCAGCCAACCCCACTGCATCGGCGAGACATCGTCTGGAACATTTTCTGGCAAGCGCGCCCTCCCCGCCGCTGGCAACGGCCAGTGTAGGAAAGGTACGGGCGAGCGCGAATTTGTTTCGAAGGATCCTGCTCCCGCGCTGATCCTAAACTCGCCTCGCCGACGCTGAGCGTATTCTGCGGCAGCGCGTCGAAGGCGTCGTAAGGCATTTGCTCGCTGGTAAATATATTTCCAGCTCCGGCAGCCCGTTTGCCCGGAATTAATGCGACGGCGCAAATCACCAACAAAGCTAGGCGTATGTGACGCTGGGGTCGGCTGGCGGATGGATCGGAGCCAATCGCTGCCAGAATATCTTCTATTAGGCTGGAAATACGGCGCTTCCAGGCCACAACCAGTTGAATCCTCCGAGGCCCTATGACACCCAAATCCAAAAATGGACTAACCTTTGCTGCGATCGCAATCGCAGCCATCCCGACACTCTCGAGCGCGGCTCTCGCACGTAACGAAATCCGTGCCGTTGGCTCATCGACCGTCTACCCGTTCACGACCGCAGTCGCCGAGCAGTTCGGCAAAGCGGCCGGCGGCAAAACGCCGGTCGTGGAATCGACCGGCACGGGCGGCGGCTTCAAACTGTTCTGCGCCGGTGTCGGTGAGGCAACCCCCGACATCGCAAACGCTTCGCGACCGATGAAGAAGGCCGAATTCGAAGACTGTCAGAAGAATGGCGTCACGGAAATTGTCGAGATCAAATTCGGTCTCGACGGCATTGTGCTCGCCAAGGCAAAGAGCGGCCCTGATCTTAACGTGTCGCAGGAAGAACTCTTCTTGGCCCTCGCCGCAGAAGTTCATGACGAAAATTTATTATTTGTCTCGAACCCTTACAAGACTTGGCAAGACGTCTATCCTGACCTCCCCGCGACCAAGATCGAGGTTCTGGGCCCCCCGCCGACGTCCGGAACGCGCGACGCATTCCTTGAGCTTATCATGGAAAAGGGCGCGAAGGGCTTCGGTGCTCTCAGGACATGAAGGACGCGGACGAGAAGAACGGCACCAAAGCCTACGAAAAAATTTGGAAATCCCTTCGTCAAGACGGTGCCTACGTTGAAGCCGGCGAGAACGACAATTTGATCGTGAAGAAGCTGGAAGCCAGCCCCAACGCGGTCGGCATCTTCGGCTTCTCGTATCTCGAAGAGAACAAGGACAAGATTAAGAGCATCCAGGTCGGCGGCGTTGAAGCCACCTACGAGGGTATCGCAAGCGGCAAGTATCCCGGGTCGCGTTCGCTCTTTATCTACGTGAAGAAGGCCCACGTCGGCGTGATCCCGGGAATGAAGGAATTTCTCGGCGAGTACGTCGCGTCCAAGACGATCGGTGAGGAAGGCTACCTTGTTAAGAAGGGCTTGATCGCGATGCCCAAGGAAGACATCGAGAAGGTAGCGAAGACGGCTGCTGAGCTCACCGCGATGGCGGCCCCGGAAAAGTAACACGAAGATTGTGCCTGACGGCGGGTATTGCGTCGAAAATTGCGAGGTCGAGTTGTGGAATCTGTCCCAGGGGCACACGTTGGTGACAGCTGCAGTTCGACTTCGCCTTTGTCGGCTGTGATGATATAGTTGCGAACGAAACTAGCGAGGAAGCGATTTGTTCGGTTACAGCATGGTCACCGGCGGATCGACGATTTCAAGATGCGAGGGATTGGCGGTTAGCGACAGATCGTTGCCGAAATCTGCAGAGTTGTAACAGGCCCCGTATCTGCCGAAGTCGCGGCGATCGACTATGAAGGCATGATGCGCGAAGCCGAAGTGTTGCGCAAAATCGCCAAGAACGTCACCGTCAAAGTGCCCGCAAAATTGAATGCCTATTGGTCAAACGGCGTCGAATTTCCCCCCCAATCGGCGTCTAAAAATGAGTGTACACGGTCGCCTCGGAGAACCGAGCTGTGGAGCGCAGCGGAACAGCGGAGA
>JANOCZ010000406.1:0-1702 GCA_031412455.1 Hyphomicrobium sp.
GCGCGCTATTACACGCCGTCCAACCGCTCGATCCAGGCGAAAGGCATCGATCCCGACATCACGATCGAGTCCGTCATCCCTGACGACATCAAGGCTAAGCTTGGACTTGAGAAGCCACGCGGCGAAGCCAGCTTGCGCGGACATCTCGTCAATCCCAACGACGCCGACAAGGCCAAGATGGCCAAGGATGGCGAACTGCCTAAGGACGCCGAGAAGCCGAAAGAAACCAAGGATTCAAAGCCGAACGATCTGAAGGACGGCGAGAAGAAGGAAGAAAATTCCGGATCGTCGTCCTACGTGCCCAAGGAGCCGGAGAAGGATACGCAGCTGCAGTACGCGTTGTCGTTCCTGCGTGGAACGGCCAAAGAACCGCCGGCCGCGACGGCGACGCCGCCAGCTGGAACTTCGGAGTCCGGCACGACGACGAACTTCGACAACAAGCCAGAAGTGAAGACGACGCCGAATTGATCGGCGCGGCGAGTTCTGAGAAAAAGGGCGTCGCAAGGCGCCCTTTTTTATGGCCGAATGCCGGCCTGCCGATTACAGGATCAAACATGTCACGTGAGAAAAAACCGAAGGTCGCCGCCGATCGACAGCAGCTGCCGTACCGGCCGTGCGCGGGGCAGATGGTCATCAATCGCGCGGGGCTCGTGTGGGTCGGTTGCCGCGTCGATGGTACAAGTGTGTCCAAGGGGCTGGCGCCCGCTTGGCAGATGCCTCAGGGCGGTATCGACAAGGATGAAGATCCCCGGGATGCCGCCGTGCGGGAGCTGTTTGAAGAAACCGGCATGCGCTCGCTGACGTTCCTCGCCGAGCATCCGCAGTGGATTACGTATGACTTGCCCCCAGCACTCATCGGAACGGTTTGGGGCGGTAAGTATCGTGGCCAGCGGCAGAGATGGTTTGCGTTTCGCTTTGACGGTGACGATAGCGAAATCACGATCGAGCCGCATGCCGGGCATGATGCCGAATTCAGCGCGTGGCGGTGGGTCGAGGCTCAGCAACTGATCGACCTCGTCGTGCCGTTCAAGCGCGACCTTTATCGCGCTGTGCTGGCTGAATTTGAGCCGTTGGCGCGGCCGCTCGCGGCTTAGTGCCAGCTTGCTGAGATTTGCACACAAGCCGAACGGCGGTTCACCTGGGTGGCGGCGCTCAGGCGTCATGCCAACGCCAAGTCATCGTTCTATAATTTGCGAATCAGCTAAGGTGCAGCAGCTAGTTTATCCACAGGTTGTCCACGGACGATGGCGCACGCTTCAGACCGATTAGAGACGACCGAGGCGATGGCAGACGCTCTGCCGATGCGGGCGTGCGTTGGCATCATGCTGCTCAACCGCGAGGGGAAAGTGTGGGTCGGGCGGCGGCGGCCGAAGTGGGCTGGCGATCACGCGGCCTACATTTGGCAGATGCCGCAGGGTGGGATTGAGAAATACGAGCCGCCACGGATTGCCGCTTTACGCGAACTGCGGGAGGAAACCGGCGTGACAAGCGTCGATGTGCTCGCAGAGCATCCAGACTGGCTCTCCTATGAATTGCCAGACAACCTGCTCGGCGTGGCGCTCAAGGGCCGTTATCGTGGTCAGCAGCAGAAGTGGTTTGCGATGCGCTTCCTCGGCGCGGACAGCGAGATCGACATCTCAGCGCGTGATGGGCTCAAAGCCGAATTCGAGAGTTGGCGTTGGGCGCCGCTCAGCATCGTGCC
>JANOCZ010000407.1:0-3847 GCA_031412455.1 Hyphomicrobium sp.
CTCACGTTTTGACTTTGAACAGGTCTTTCTGTTCGCTCATCTTCAAGTCGCGCATGTGCCAGGGCAGGCCTTGTTTGCCGATTTCGTCCATGAACGGTTTTGAGGGCAGCTGCTCGACGTTGAAGACGCCGGGCTTTGGTCCCCAGGCGCCTTTGAACAGCATCATCGCGCCGACGACGGGAGGAACGCCGGTCGTATAGGAAACAGCCTGCGCGCCGGTTTCTTTGTAGGCGTGGGCGTGCTCGCAGACGTTCCAGATGATCGTACGTTTAGGCTTGCCGTTTTTGCGACCGGTGAAGATGCAGCCGATCGAGGTGCGTCCGGTGTAATTCTTGCCGAGCGATGACGGCGGCGGGAGCAGTTCTTTCAGAAACTCCATCGGGATTACCGGATTGCCCTTGTACATGACCGGATCAATCCGCGTCATGCCGACGTTTTGGAGCACGTCGAGGTGCTTGATGTAATTATCCGAAAAGGTCATCCAGAATCGGATCTGCTTTAGACCCTTGATGTTCTTGACGAGGCTCTCCTCCTCCTCGTGATAGATCAGATACGATTTGCGCGGCCCGACCTCGGGATAATCGATCATCGTTGAGATCGACAGTGCGTCGATCTCGATCCATTTGCCGTCTTTCCAGTATTTGCCGCGCTGAGTTACTTCGCGCAGATTGATCTCGGGATTAAAGTTGGTCGCGAACGCCTTGCCGTGACTGCCGTCGTTGCAATCGATGATGTCGATTGTATCGATCTCGTCGAACAGGAATTCCTGCGCGTAGGCGCAGTAAATGTTCGACTGGCCTGGATCAAAGCCGCAGCCGAGGATCGCCATGATCCCCTTGGCTTTGTATTTCGAGTGGTACGGCCACTGCCATTTGTAAGTGAACTTGGCTTTGTCGCGGGGCTCGTAGTTGGCGGTGTCCATATAATGCACGCCGGTTTCCAGGCACGCGTCCATGATCGGCAAGTCCTGATAGGGCAGCGCCATGTTGATCAGCAGGTCGGGCTTGACCTTGTTGATCAACTCGACGGTTTGGGCGACGTTATCGGCGTCGACCTGCGAGATGTCGATTTTGGTTTTGCACTGCTTGCGGACTTTCTCGCAGCTCTCAATGCGGCGCGAGGCAAGATGGATCTTCTTGAATACGTCGCGGTTCATCGCGCATTTTTGCGCCGTGACGGAACCGGCCGCACCGGCCCCGATGATGAGAACGTTATCCAAAGCTGCACCTCGAAATGGCTTGATCCTGCTGGCGCGCAGGGGGCGAGACGGCCGCGCGATTGACTTGCGGGTCTGGGGCGGAGATAGGCCAGTTGGGCGGCAAATTCAACTGTGTTGCTCTGAACCACTCAGCTGATGTTGCCGTTGCCCCTCACCCCAACCCTCTCCCCGTCAAGTGCAGGAACGGGGAGAGGGAACTTTACTTGGCGTCTATGCCTTCGAAGCCGTGGCGGTTGGGCATTTTGACAGCGGGCAGAGTTTTCGCGTTCATTTCCTGCGTTTCAGGAATGACTTTGTTAGCGGCAAGCAGGTAGGCGGTCAGGGCGTAAAGCTGATCGGGCGTCAGCGAACCTGGCGCATCGGGCGGCATCGAGCGGCGCGTGAAATCGAATAGCGTCGTGGCAAACGGCCAGTAGGGACCGATGGCTTTGCTGGCGGCTTCCTCGGTCAGGGCTTGCGGTTCGCTGACGAGTTCTTCCGCCGTGCCGCCGCGGCCAGCGTCGCCGTGGCACGTCGCGCATTGTTGGTTGAAGATCACTTTGCCTTCTGCTGCGGTGCCGCGGCCTTCGGGTAGTCCGCGCCCATCGGGAAAGATCGTTAGATTCCATTGGGCGACATCGTCCACCGTCATCGGCGTGCCGAGTTGAGGCGCTTTCGGCGCGTCGGCGGCAAACGCTGCAGCGCCGATGATCATGAGTGCCATCAGCGATAGCGCGGCGCGCTCAAGCATAGACATGCGTGATCACTCCTTCAGCATCGATGCCCCAGGCGACAATCGCGTTGTAGTGGAAGTAGCCGTTGCGGCCGCGTTCTTTGACGAGGACGTCGCGTTCGGGCTGGACGTAGCCCGTTTCGTCGGTCGCGCGGCTTTTGAGAATGGCCGGCGTGCCGTCCCAGGCCCAGGGAGCGCGAAAGCGCGTGAAGCATTTGGGCAGAATCGGGCCTTGCAATGCGGCTTCGGTCCATGACTTGCCGGCGTCGGCTGAGACTTCGACCTTGGTGATGCGGCCGCGTCCGCTCCAGGCGAGGCCACGTATCTCGTAGACATCGGGCCCGTGCATTTTTTGGCCCAGCGACGGCGACGTGATTAGCGACTTGGCATCCATGACGAACGTGAACATGCGGGCTTTGCCGTTCGGCAAAAGCTCGCTGTATTTCGCCGTTTCGTTGCGGGCCATCACCGGCTCCGACGTCAGTTCGAGACGGCGCAGCCATTTGACGTGGGTGACGCCCTCGAAGCCCGGGATCACGAGGCGCATCGGATAGCCGTTCTCGGGGCGGATGCGTTCGCCGTTCTGATAGAGCGCTAGAATCGCATCATCCATCAGTTTGGCGAGTGGCAGCGAGACGTTCATCACGGCGCCGTCCGCACCTTCGGCGATGACCCACGTCGCTTTGGGATCGATGCCTGCTTGATCGAAAAGTATGCTGAGCGGTACGCCCGTCCATTCGCTGCACGAGACGAGGCCGTGGAAGGAGCCCAGCGGGCGCTGGATCGGCTCTTCGTGCCATCCGGCGTTGCTGTTGCCGCCGCACTCTATGAATGTCAGGTGCGAGCGCATCGGATAGCGCAGCAGGTTCTCGACCGTAAATATCAGCGGCTGCTTGACCATGCCGTGAATGACGAGCCGGTGCGCTGCTGGATCGATTTCGGGCACGCCGTTGTGGTGGCGCTCGAAGTGGAGGCCCGAGGGCGTGATGATGCCTTCGAGGGATTCAAGCGGCGTCCACGACACGCCGTTGCCTGCGAGATCGCGATTGCCGCCGATGTTGCGCAGCGTGCGGGCTTCGTATTTGGACGGCTTGCCGTAGCCGGTGAACGGCAAACCAGTCTTGTGCATCCACGAGGGGGAGGCGAGGTTTTCGGCGGACTTTTGAGGCTCGTCGGCCGCGTAGGTTTTGCCGGCGGCAGTGGCGCTCGCTAGAGCCAAGCCGCTTTTCAGCAGCAAGCGCCGATGCAATAGACCGCCGCCCGCTGCCGGTTGCAAATCATCGGGAGTGAGTTTGGTTGTCATTCCGGTTCCCGTCAGCCCGTGCGCGATGCAGCGATCTTTCGATGCGTTGCAGACGCGGGATCTGTCTGAATTGAACCATGTTGGTAGGCTTAGGAAAGATCCCGGATTAGCGCCGCATCAATGAATTGCTGCGTCGCATCCGGGATGACGGGTGTTTTCACAATAACGGCGCGAGAGGCGTCTGCCTGCCGCGCCGTATTGTTCGATGGCCCTAGTATTACGACTGGCTGGGTGTCGATTTGCCTTCGAATTGTCCGCCGTCGCTGTCGGTCGCTTTGACTTCCATCGTGTCCGACGGATTGCCGTCATAGGAGAAGCGGATGTTTGGGTCTTCGCTGAACGAGATGCCGCCTTCGACCGAGAAGATGACGTTTGCGCCGGTCTTGACTTCGATCTTGTTGATGAAGCGGGCTGGTGCGTAGAGGCCGGTCAACTGATCCATGGAGAGGCCGGAAAGGTTGGGATGCTTGATCATGATCTGCGCTTCCTGCGCGAGGCCACTGGGGTTCTTCGCCAGTGCCGTCTTGATCTGCATTCTGCCCAACGTCTTGGCAGCTTCTTCCGAATCCTTGCTGGCAGGTGCCGAGCAACCGCCGGAGGCTTTCACATAGCG
>JANOCZ010000408.1:0-3158 GCA_031412455.1 Hyphomicrobium sp.
GTAGGATATACGCTTGGCAGCATCGGCACCGGCAGCGTCGATATCAAGACCGCCGATGTGAATGCTGGCGCCGTTGGCGTTTTCGCCTACACCAACACTGGCAACAACGCTGTGGACACGACAGCAGGTAAAATCGATGCGGGAACCAATGGCGTTGCCGCGTGGGTCTTCGCTGGCGCTGGCACCGTGGATGTCAAGACCGCCGATGTTAACGCGGCGAGTTACGGTGTTTGGACTCGCGCCGTTGAAGGGAATACGACCGTTGATACGACGGCTGGAACCATCACAGCAACCGAAGGCATCGTGCATGCCTCACTCGGCTTTCTTCCGGGCAGCACCACGGGCGACGTCACAATCACGACGGCGGATATCAATGCAACGGACTATGGCGTATTTTCCTACGGCTCCGCGGGCACCAACACCGTCAACGTGACTGCTGGCAGCACGGTGACAGGTGATTACCGCGGCGTGCAGGCGGCAACCTTGGCAGGCGACACAAATGTCAACGTCGCAGCGGGTGCAAAGGTGCAAGGTTTAGATTACGGCGTGGTTACAGGCACAGTGACGGGGTTAGCCACCACCACCAATCTCGGCGTCATCCGGGACTTGACGGACAACGGCGTGACCGCCACTGAAAGCGGCGATGCCTACTGGAACTACCTCGGCAACGGCATTCTTAACAATGAAGCTGGCGGTGTGATCAACGGTCGTGTGCACTCCAATGGCAGCACCACCTTCACCATGGAAAACAAGGCGGGCTCGATCTGGAATGCGGGAACCGGTGTCAATATTTTCAGCATCCTGCCTGACGATACCATCAACAATGCTGGCCTAATCAATGTTCGCACCGGCGACACGACCTTGTCGGCCCTCGATAACTTGAACAACAATGCCGGCGGCGTCATCGACATGACTTACGGCGGTAGCGGCGCAGCTGCGAATGCCCAGGACACGCTATATACCTTGAACTTTAGCCCGAACGCCGGGAGCACCGTAAAGTATAACGTCGACTTCACGCAGGCTAATAGCAACGAATTTGCGCTCGCGAATAACGATCATTCTTCAAATGGCCTCGGCACAGCCGACACTATTCTTGTCGCTTACGGCTTTGGCGGTAAGGCAACCCCGGCAGCGACGTCGATTGTCGATCTGGCGCTCGTAGGCACGGCTCTGACCGGCACCTCGGGCTCCATCGCTTTGGTTGAGGCCGTTGCTGGCGGCTTGGCTGACCCAGGTCTTGGCGGCTTTGCCACGATGATCGCGTCGTCAAGATATGCCTTGGCTTCGGATCCTTCGACCGGCGCCGTCGTCTACCGGCTCGTAGAAGACGGTAACGGCGGCGTTTACCTGCAGTGGGCTCCAAATCTTTCGGCGCGTTCGCTCGGCGGATTTGGCGGGGCGGTTGGAGCTGCAGCTCCGGATGCGGCGCCGGGCTCGACAGGCGCAGCGATTGCCGGAGCGAGGGCAGCCTTCAACGGCGTCGGTGGTCTTGGCAACAGCGGCGGTCCATCGGGCGGCGGCGCGGCGGGACGTATCGCCGACATGGCCGCTGGCAGCGCATTGCGAACTGATGACTTCGCCGATCCTGGTCAGCGTTCGGGCAGCCTCAAGGACGGTGGCCCAGCGTTTGCTGCAGCTGCTGCCTGCACACGCGCGCACCATGCTTGGGTGCAGGGTGAAGCCAGCCGCTCAGAATTCGACGGCGGCGGCGACGGGCGTGCTGAAAATCTGTCGGGCGGTGTCGAAACCGGTCTCGGCGATGTCGCCGGTCGCGGTTGCAACCGTGTCGCGCTGGGCGTGTTCGGCTTTGCCGGCCGGTCCGACGTCTCGTTTGAGACGGGATCTGCCGATACCGACAGTGCGGGCGTTGGCATCTACGCTCGCGCATCGAGCGCGCTGGGCTTCTATGGATCGCTCTTGGCTGCTCGCAGCTGGGCCGACTCCGATTTGTCCAACAACATTTTCGGCAGCACCGCTCAGAAAGACTCGGACGGATATAGCGGTGTCGCCACATTGGGCTACGTTGCCCGCGTGAGCGAACGGTCGGCAATCGACCTGCGCAGTTATGTTGCCTACGGCCGCGTCGATGGAGACGGGTTCGCCGATAGCGTCGGCATTATCGTGTCGGGCTCTGACGACGATCTGCTCACGGTCGGTGCCAGCATCGGCCTGCACACCGCGCTCAACGAGGTGACCCAAGGTTTCATCCGTGGCGGCGTCAAGTGGACTGAGCTCGACAGCTCGATCACGGCGTTCGGCATCACCCAGAGCGGAAGCGTCGATGAGACGTCGGCATCGATTGAAGCCGGTGTTGTGGCGCGGGTGTCTGAGGGTGTGGAAGTCGGCGCGTCGGGCTTTGGCGAGTTCAGCGAAAGCGGAACCGGCTACGGCGGCCGGGCGCACGTCGGCGTGAAGTTCTAGGCGGCATCAAGCTCAGGCGGCTTTGGCCGTCAGCGTGCTCGGCGGCGATCAGTCCGCCGAGCGGTGTGAGCCGCTTACACATCAACGCGATTGGAGCGTTTCCCGGCAGCCTTTTCCCCGGCTACCTATTTCCCCGGGCAGCCTCTTTCCCATGCAGCCTATGGCAAAAGTTCCGGGCGGTATTCGAAATGCATGGTGTCGTAGTGATACCAGCGGCCGCCCCAAATGAAGCCGTGCTTCTCGAAGATCGAGACGATCTCCAGAGGGATCGTGTTGCGGTATGCAATCGCGCCGCCGTTCGGTGCAGCGTCGGCCCAACGCCAATAGTGCGTGTGCTTTGGATTAAGGTCGATGGCGATGCCGAAGGCGTGCGCTGACAGCGCGTCCGTCCCGGCGACAACGCGGCAGTTATAGGTGCCAGCGATTGGATACAGGTAGCGATCGAACCTAGCTGGCAATTGATCGAGTTCGGCGCTGACGGCGGATAGCTTTTCAGAGACGCCGTTGAGGCGCGTGACCTTGATGTGCGCGCTTAATTTTTCGGCAGCCACGTGATCTCGACGAGATTTTCAGCCACGCCTGATGCGCGGCAATCGCCGTAGACTTTTTTGAAGAACGCGATGTTGCGGATCCGGCCTGGATCAAAATCCCGCGCGGGCGCCGCGAGCGTGGGTGGGTCAACGGGATATTGCTCGTGGAACATATCATCGATGTCGGGCGATGCGAGGCGCTCGGCG
>JANOCZ010000409.1:0-5689 GCA_031412455.1 Hyphomicrobium sp.
CGTCACCGATGTCGTGACGACGGTCGGCGTGATCGTCGGCCTGACCCTGGCTATTCTGACCGGCTGGCACATCCTCGATCCGTTGCTCGCCGCCGCCGTCGCGTTGAACATCCTCTGGACCGGGCACAAAATCGCGCTGCAATCGATGTCGAGCCTGATGGACCAGGCAGCTAGCCCCGCGATCGAAAATCGTATTCGCGACGTGATCGCCGCGAATGGTCATGGCGCTCTGCAAGCCCACGACATCCGCACCCGTCAGGCTGGCCGCGCACTCTTCATAGAATTTCATCTGGTCGTTCCCGGCGCGATGACCGTCGATGCCGCGCACGAAATCTGCGACCGTCTCGAAGATGCGATAGAACTGGCCATCGAGGGATCGGAGGTCGTGATTCACGTCGAACCCGCTCACAAAGCGAAGTCGGACGCCCATGGTGCCGTGGCTCTGTAACGGCTAACGCGGTATCAGCGCGCCATCGTGAAGAACGCTGGCCCGTCGCGATCGGCAGCGCCCACGCGGGCCCGCGCTTGAGCATCTCTGATGATTGCTCCGACGCCGCTGAAAAAGGCTTCTCGCGATGCAAAAAGCGCGGAGAGCCAGCCCGCCGCGTCGCCGCGTGACAGCCGCGCCTTCTCCCGCGCTACGGCTAAGACGTTGGACAGGACACCAGACATGCCGGGCACAAATGCGATCGCGGTCTCCGCGGCGGTCATTGCATCAGCCGTCTCCGATAGGGCTTCGCGGCGTCCTGCAAAATCGGCTACGCCATCCGCCGCCGAGGCAATGATGACCGGCCCAAGAATGTTACCAGCGAGGTGCAAATGATCGCTCGGCCCCGCATCGCTGAGGTTGTCGCCATCGAAGCTCGTTGTTGACACCTCGATCGCCAAACCTTTGGGCCAGTACGAGTCGATCTCGTAGCCCGCTGTCACAACCGCGCTCACATGATCGGCAATCATTTGCAGACGCGTCAGCGCCACGTCGTGAGCATCATCGAAAGTAGGGAACCGGCCAAGAAACCCAGGCACGGTTGGATAAGTCCGCAGCCGGCGATAGCGCGCCTCATGCGGCTCGGGTGATTTCAACACCGCAACCTCGACCGTCGCGATGCCTTGCTTGATGAACCCGATCTGCTGCGCGGTGGCGCGTGACACATCGAGTGTCCGATCCCCGCGATAAGGCCCGGCACTCGTCACGCGCACGACCGCGGAAAGCCGACTCTCAGGGTTGTATATCAGCAGAATAGTGCCGTCCGGGAAAACAGGGCTGGCCGCATTATCCGGCATGTCGGGGCGGAACACGGCGCCCGAACTCGTCAAGCCGCAGGGATTGAAACGGTCGCGCCGGCAATCGTCATAGTAGGATGCCTTGACGATGCCCCGGCGGCCGACCATCGCGTCCATCTCCTCGACCGAGTGGATGCGGTGACACCAACCGCCGTAGCAATGAACAGTCCCGGGAGTTTTTGCCTCGGCGACCGACGGGACGACGCCCGCAAAGAGCGCGCCGATAAAGAGCAATGCCAAAAGCCCGCGCAACGGCGACGAAACAACGCCCCGATAAGCACGCCGCTCCCGTGCACGCTCCCCCCCATACATCGCAATCGTCCCACTCTTCGGCAAACCGTCGAGCAGTCTAGCGCGACAGCTCCGCAAATACAGTTAACGACAACGGAAATAGAGTTTCGTTTGATGACGTTAAGTGCGGGCGATCAAGTAGATTGAGAAACTCTAAACGCGCTCTGCCCACAGGTCATAATCATCAGCATCGACCACTTTGGCCGTGATGATGTCACCCGGGGCCACGCCGCTGCAGCCGTCGAGAAACACGCTACCGTCGATTTCCGGCGCATCCCACTTCGATCGGCCCTGCGCGCCCTCCTCATCGACCTCGTCGATCAAGACGTCGATCGTGCGCCCGACCTTCTGAGCCAATAAGCGCGCGCTGACGACTTTCTGAGCGGCCATAAACCGATGCCAGCGCTCCTCTTTGACCTCAGGCGCGACGGCGCCTTCAAGGTCGTTGGCCTTTGCGCCGCTAACGGCCTCGTACTTGAAGCATCCCGCGCGATTGATGTTGGCCTCTTCGAGCCACGCCAGCAGCATTTCAAAATCAGCGTCCGTTTCGCCCGGAAAGCCGACAATGAACGTTGATCGGATCGCGAGGTCGGGACAAATATCGCGCCACCGCCGGATACGCTCCGCGGTCTTCTCCTGCGACGCGGGGCGGCGCATCGCTTTGAGTACGGCGGGCGACGCATGCTGAAAAGGAATATCGAGGTACGGCAAGATTTTGCCCTCGGCCATCAGCGGGATGACGTCATCGACGTGCGGATAGGGATAGACGTAATGCATCCGTACCCACGCGCCGAGGTCGCCAAGTGCTCGCGATAAATCGAGGAACTTCGCCTTCAACGGCGCACCCTTCCACGCACTCTCCGCATATTTGAGATCGACGCCGTAGGCGCTTGTGTCCTGACTGATGACCAGCAATTCCTTGACGCCGGCGCGCACCAATCGCTCGGCTTCGCTCATGACGTGGTTGGCGGGCCGGCTGACCAAATCGCCGCGCAACGAGGGAATGATGCAGAACGAGCAGCGGTTGTTACAGCCTTCGGAGATTTTCAGATACGCGTAATGGCGCGGCGTCAGGTGCAACCCTTCCGGCGGCACGAGATCGACGTAGGGATCATGCAGCGGCGGCACGGCATCGTGCACGGCTTCGACGACCCGCTCATATTGATGCGGCCCGGTCACCGCTAGCACGCCTGGATGCGCCTCGCGAATGCGGCTTTCTTCAACGCCAAAACAACCGGTCACGATCACGCGGCCGTTGGCTGACATCGCCTCGCCGATAGCCTCGAGACTTTCTGCTTTTGCGGAATCTAAAAATCCGCACGTATTGACGACAACGACATCGGCCCCGTCGTAGTCGGCCGCGATCTGATAACCTTCCGAGCGCAACTTTGTAATGATGCGTTCGCTGTCAACGAGCGCCTTGGGACACCCCAGCGAGACGAACCCGACTTTGGGCACGCCGCGTTGCTTCGCCGACTTCGAGCCGGCGGACAGCGGAGCAGCCAGGGAATCCGTTGCGTGCAGGCGTATGTTGGCGCTTGCCTTCCCGGCATCAATAATCGACATTTTGGTCATTCGGCGCTTCTAGCCTGCAACGCACGGCCAGGCAATTGCGAGAGTGTAGCAGCCATGACTAAAGCGGGATGAAAACAGCAGCGATCGTGGTGGCGGCCGGCCGGTCTTCCCGCTTCGAAGCCGGCAACAAGCTGTTGGCGCTTCATCACGGTAAACCGCTGGTCACGTATGCTTTAGACGCGGCGGAAAAGTCATCCGTCGATGACATCGTCTTGGTGACCGGACCCGGCGGCGACGCGATTGTCCAGCTTGCAGGCGACGGCCGCTGGCGCTGCGTTGTTAATCACCGCGCCGAAGACGGCCTTTCAAGCTCGATCCAGGCGGGTCTATCGGCCCTCGCCCGCGACATCGACGGAGCCATGATTTTGCTGGCGGATATGCCCCGCGTATCGCCAGTGATCATCAACTCTCTGCGCGATACTTTCATCGCCGGTGGCGGCCAGCGGATCGTTTTCCCGTCCCTCAAGGATGGCACGCAGGGCAACCCTGTACTCTGGCCGCGCGCCCTATTTGCGGAGCTAATGACGCTCGAAGGCGACGTCGGCGGCAAAGCCGTTCTCGCCCGCCATCCCGAGCTGCACACACCAGTGCCGATCGAGGATCACGGCATAACCTTCGACATCGACACGATCGACGACCTGGATCGCTAACCTAATCGGCGCAGATGATTGTCGAACGCAGTATCCGCGAGTTGCGTTTGCGAGGTGATGCGCCCGCTTCTGTCTTCATGGCGCAGAATTCCAAAGCCCGACGTCGCGGCGAACGCACCTCCGACCTCTCCGGCAATTCCGCACGCATCCGCCAGAACACTTGAACCGCACAGCTTGCCCGTCGTGGCATCGACGTAAGCGATGCGCCCGGCCTTAGGCGCGCTCGCAGCAATCACGCACCCATCGGCACTGACCGCCATCGAGCCGACATAGCCTTTGAGATCGAGCGGCTCGGACAAAGCCGGCTGGAGCAATCGCAACACACGCTCTTGTCCCGCCGATCCAATCAGCGCTGGCATGTCACTTTGCGCGCCCTGCCACTGCGCCCCAAACCACACAAGGCCGTTCACATCCGCCGCAATATGACGGATCGAAAGCTGCTTGAGTTCAGGTGCCAGCGTGTGCTTGGCGCGCAGAGTGCCGGTCTGGCTATCGACGAACACCAGCGACGGCTCCATCGTGTCGCGATTGAGATTTTCCCGCCCCGCTTCCGGCACCGTATCGAGCCCACCGTTCGCAACCGCCAGCGTCCGCCCGTCCCGCATAAGAACGATCTCGTGCGGCCCAACCCCATAACTCGAATGCTCGCCGATTTTCACGTAGCCCGCGCCGACATCGTAGATGCCGATGACGCCCCGCGCGCCCGCGACGTCGTTTTCCGAAACATAAAGCAGCCGTCCATCGCGCGAGAATGCACCGTGGCCGTAAAAATGCCGGCCCTCTTTCGCCGTGAAAATGACAGGCTCGCTCGCGTGCCGCGTATCGAATGCCACCGCAAACGTTCCCGGCCGCCGCGCAAACACAACCGCTTTGCCGTTTCGCTCGTCGAACGCAATGTCGTGCCCGCGCGCCGACAAGGGAATCTCGCGGATGACTTTCGCGTCGGCCGACATGAGCACCAGAACGAAGCGACCATCCCCGCGCTTTGCCGCCGCAACGAACAGCGCTTCAGCCACTTTTTCCGGCGGCCCGGCAAGCGACACACGAGGCTCGATCACCACCGCCGCGATCGTGCCGAGCAACAGGGATCTGCGATCAATCGCCATCGAGTTCGTTAAACCCTACCGTCAAGCCAGCGGCGGCTGCCATTTCGCCGCCTGCGAGTTTCTTCAATCCGCTAATCATATCGAAAACTTTACGGATCTTCGGCGCATCGACACGGTCCACCGACGAGACACGACCGCCCGCTCCGTCGCTCGCGCGTAACGTCCGCCAAGCGCCGCCAACCCAGTTCTTAATCCAGCCCTTGTTTTCCGGCAGATAACTCTCGAGGTCCATCGCCTCGTAAAACTTGTCGAGCGAGGCGACACCGGCCTGGAAATATGCCCGTGAGAGATTTGACTTTGCAAACGGCCCTGTGAAAGCGGGATTGTCGAGTTGCGGCTTTAATTGGCTGTCGCCAATAAGCTGCAAGCCAATCAGCAGCGCCTTCACCAACTCTCCCGCCGCCTCTTGCGGCACCTTGTAAGTATCGTTGTCGGAACCAGGCCGCAGCATCCGGTCTTTCCAGCCGCCCGCTTTTTCCCAGCCATCGACCAGCTCCGCTGCAATACCTCGTACATTCTGAGCAATTGCCAACGCCAACGTGCAACGGAACGCCTGCGGCTCGCCCGGCCCGAGCGGATGTTCCGTGTCGGTTATTAGAAATTCCAACGCGGGCAAGCCTTGCACAGCTGCGCTCTGCCGGGCGATGCCACCATTGTCCAGCAGCGCAGCATTCCCGCTCGCAATGAGCTGCCGGAGTTGGCGGTTCATGTTGCCGCGCGGATCGGGCCAGAACGACATCCGTTCGCGGCGAGCGCCCTCCGTCATCGGCCCAAACCGCAAAT
>JANOCZ010000410.1:0-4482 GCA_031412455.1 Hyphomicrobium sp.
CGCTCAGCCGTCGAAAATCTGTTCGAGCGCTGCAAAGCCGCGACCTATGGCGTGATGGTCTGGGCCCCACCGAGCCTTGCCTTCCCGAACGCCGACCTGACCGTCCAGGCCGTCGCCGAATTCGTCAAGGACGTGAACCAGCACAGTCGCTTTGCCGGGCTATCGCTTGGCGGCAACGAAGGCGCGGTGTCGGCGGGCGCTGTTTGTGCGTGGCAGTCGGGCTATCCACTGCGTGTTTCGTTCGCGAGCGGCCAACCCCACTACGACATCGAGCGCTATGCGATGACGCGGCTGCTCGCCAACAAGGAAAGCGATCTGCTCGTCTGGGTGGCGAGCTATACTCCCGATCTATCCCCGCCCGATACCGATGTGCCGATGGTCGTGCTGGGCACGCCGGGTTTGAAATTGCCGCGTCCACCCGCCGTCTTTATTCCCATCGGCACCCCCGGCGTTGACCACGACGGCCTGATTGTTCGTTGCGACAACGTCGTGTCGCTACCGCTGCGCAACCTCGGCCGCTCCAACTTGCCGAGCGCCGCCGATGTCCTCGCCCAAATCGAAGCCGCCCTCTAAGCTTTTAATTTCGGCCCTCTTTTACAATTCGAGAAGTCTAAATGCTCATCAAGTTGACCGGCGGCAAAGTTTACGACCCGATGAACGGCGTCGATGGTGTCGTCCGCGACGTGTTTATCGAAGACGGCCGCATCGTCACGCCAGACCCCAGCGCGAAAGTCGATCAGGAATACCCGCTCCACGGCCGCGTCGTGATGGCGGGCGGTATCGACCCGCATTCGCACATCGGCGGCGGCAAGGTCACCATCGCCCGCATGTTGATGCCGGAAGATCATTTGGGCCACGAAGTCGCCCGCACCGAGCTGACGCGCTCTGGCTGCGGCCATGCGCTGCCCTCCACAATGACGACCGGCTATCGTTATGCCGAGATGGGCTATACGGCAGCGTTCGAGCCGGCGATGCTGCCAGCCAACGCCCGTCAGGCCCACATGGAAATGGCCGACGTGTCGATCATCGACAAAGGCGCCTTCGTGATGTTGGGCTCCGATGATTTCTTCCTGCGCCAGCTCGCCGCCAAAGCAGACTTCGAGGCCATCAAAGATTACATCGGCTGGACGATGCACGCCGCTCAAGCGATCGCCGTCAAGGTCGTCAATCCAGGCGGCATCAGCGCCTTCAAATTCAATCAACGCAAACTCGACCTGGACGAGCAGCACGTCCACTACGGCGTTACCCCGCGTGAGATCATCTTGAACCTCGCTCGAGGCCTGCAGGAATTAGGCGTCGTCCATCCGATCCATATTCACGGCTGTAATCTCGGCGTGCCGGGCGGCGTCGAAACGACCCTCGAGACGATCAAGGGCTCCGCCGGCCTGCCAATCCATCTGACGCATATCCAATTCCACAGCTACGACACTGAAGGCGACATGGCTTTCTCGTCGGGCGCGGTCCGCATCGCCGAAGCCGTCAACGCCCACAAGAATGTCTCAATCGACATCGGCCAAGTCATGTTCGGCCAAACGTGCACGGCATCCGGCGACAGCATGCGCCAGTTTGTCAACACGCGCTCAGCCGACCCCAAGAAGTGGGTCGTCATGGACATCGAATGCGACGCTGGCTGCGGCGTCGTCCCGTTCAAATATCGCGACAAGTCGTTCGTCAACGCGTTGCAATGGGCGATCGGCCTCGAGCTCTTCCTATTGGTCAATGATCCGTGGCGTGTCTTCTTGACGACCGACCATCCCAACGGCGGACCATTCACCTGCTATCCGCATCTGATCCGCTTGCTGATGGACAAGACCTTCCGCAAGTCGGTCATGACGACGGTCAACCAGGATGCGCTCAAGTATTCATCGCTGGCGTCTCTCGATCGCGAATACTCGCTTTACGAAATCGCCATCATGACCCGCGCTGGACCAGCCAAGAGCTTAGGCCTCAAGGATCGCGGGCACCTGGCACCGGGCGCCTGCGCCGACATCACCGTCTACGACGATAACCCCGACCGCGAGGCGATGTTCACGACCCCCGAACTCGTCTTCAAAAACGGCGAGTTGATCGTCCGCAACGGCAAGATCGTCAAGGTCGTCAACGGCGCGACCCACGTCGCCCGGCCAAGCTATGATCGCACCGGCATCGAGAAATCGCTGAAGCGTTACTTCGATGATTTCCACACCGTGCGGATGGACAATTTCCGCCTGTCCGATGATGAGATCTACAATCGCGGACGCGGCTCGATCATCGTGCAGCCGACGGGGGCACGAACCTCATGAGCGAGACAGTCACATCGACACCCGGCGCACCTTCGCCCGGAAAAACAGTCAACGGCATTCTGATCGACGATACTTTCGCCGAAGCCTTCGGCATGAGCGGCACCGGCATCATTATCACCGCCGACACTATGAAGTGGGCCAAGATCGCCGCCGTCACCGCGACGGGCTTTGGCACCTCGGTCATCGGCTGTGGCGCCGAATGCGGCATCGACCGCGAACTGACACTCGATGAAACGCCAGACGGCCGCCCCGGCGTGCGCGTGCTGATGTTTGGTTTCTCGCCCGACGCGCTCGTGCCCCAGATTAAAAACCGCATTGGCCAATGCGTGCTGACGTCCCCCGGCTCTGCCTGCTACTCGGGACTGAAATCCACGCAACAGATCGGACTCGGCAAAGCCCCGCGCTTTTTTGGCGACGGCTTCCAAACGGCCAAGAAACTTGGCGACAGCCGCTACTGGCGCGTCCCCGTCATGGACGGTGAATTCGTGATCGAGGAAACAACCGGCATCACGACCGACGCCGTCGGCGGCGGCAATTTGCTGATTATTGGCCGCGACCGCGCCGGTCTCTTAGAAACCACCGAAGCCGCCGTCGAGGCCATTGCCAAAATCGACGACGTGATCACGCCGTTCCCCGGCGGCATCGTCCGCTCAGGCTCCAAGGTCGGCGCGAAATACAAAGGCATGTTTGCCTCCACCAACGATGCGTTTTGCCCGACGCTGCGCGGCACGGTCAAAAGCGAACTCGGACCCGACGCGCTCGCGGTCCTCGAAATCGTCATTGATGGCCTGACCTCGAAAGCCGTCGCCGATGCGATGCGCGTCGGCCTCAAAGCCGTGACCGCGATTGGCGCAAGTAAAGGCGTGACCCGCGTGACCGCTGGCAACTACGGCGGCAAACTGGGCCAGCATCATTATCACTTGAAGGATCTGATCTGATGAGTGGCCTCACGTTGCGCTTGAAGGCGCCGGCAACCGAACGGCTCGATCTATCCGAAGTGAGCCCCTCCAAGCTCGCTCAACTTTCGAGCTTTGATATCGCGAGCCTCAAATTAGGCATGGGCCGCAACGCGCTGAGCCTGGGCGACGCGTTTGACATCACAGGCGACGCCAGCGACACGATTACGATCGAAGGCGCGGGCGCATCGCTCGATTACGCGGGCGCCGGCCTCGACGCTGGCACACTCCGCATCGTCGGCAATGTCGGGCCGTACGCGGGCCGCCGCATGACCGGCGGCAAGCTCGAAGTCCATGGCAATGCCGGCAACTTACTCGGCTCCGGCATGTCGGGCGGCCTGATCCACGTCACCGGCAATGCGGGTGATAATTTGGGCGGCATCCTCTCCGGTGACCGCTTCGGCATGGTCGGCGGCACGGTCGTCGTCGAGGGCAACATCGGTGCCAGAGCCGGCGATAAGATGCGCCGCGGCACCGTCGTCGTGCGCGGCCAAACAGGCGAAGGCGCCGGCACCCGCATGATCGGCGGCACGATTTGGGCCGAGGGCGGCTTTGGAGCCGCACCCGGCTTGATGATGCGCCGCGGCACCCTGATCGGCTCGAAGGTCGAGCGCCTTTTGCCGACCTTCGTCGACTGCGGCCGTCACGATCTCGTGATCGTACGCATTCTGGGCCGCTATTTGAAAGCCACCCTTGGCGATCTCGCGCCCAAGCCTATGCCATTGTTTGTCCAAAAGATTGCCGGTGACATGGCCGCCATCGGCCGAGGCGAAATCTTACTCCCCGCATCCTGACCGGCTGCAAATTGCGAAAACCGGCAGTAAGTTATCCCCGTACTGACTGAGCGTCATAAAACTGCGTCAGAGTTTGGCGCGGATTAGTCGCGTGAAACAAAATGCGCCGGAATGGCGTAGCTAAAATGTACGGTTAGATCAGGGATAACTCGCTCGATGCTCGCAATCATCCTTTCGGCCTGCATGGCCACCGACCCCGGCGTCTGCAAGGACTACAAAATTCCACTGTCGGTCGACGTGGATACGACGCAGTGCGCGATGGCAGCCCCTCCCCATTTCGCCAAGTGGACCGAGGAACATCCGGGCTGGCAGGTGAAGAAGTGGCGCTGCACCACCGTCAACGATAGCGATATCTGAGATCGAGTTGTGGAGGCGCAGCCCAGCTGCGCCTTCTTTTAATCCTTCGCGCGCTCGACGTACGAGCCGTCCTCGGTCATGACGACCACTCGC